>NZ_JAALDZ010000250.1:0-13280 GCF_014145125.1 Dietzia sp. CQ4
TCGACCTGCCGGACCAGACGGTCATGGTGGTCCAGCACACGGGCGGGGGTCGGGCCAAGGCGCTCGTACCGGACCTGCGTAAGGCCGGTGCGCAGGAGCACGCGGCCGGCAGGCTCTCCCGCCACATGGACGTGGTGGGATTCGTGCGCTCGGAGTTCCGGGGTCTCGACGTCCGGGTGGCCCCCGAGGCGTGTGAGGCCCTGGTGGAGGCGGTGGGCACGGACCTTCGGCAGCTGGCGTCGGCGTGTGGCCAGCTGGTGGCCGACACCGGGGGGAAGGTCGACGTCGAAGCGGTGCGCCGTTATCACTCCGGGGTCGTGGGGGTCAGCGGCTTCACCGTGGCCGAGCGCGCGGTCACCGGGGATGTGGCCGGCGCGATCGAGGCGCTCGAATGGGCCATGCACACGGGAGTCCCGCACGTCGTGTTGGCGGACGCTCTCGCGGACGCCGTGAACTCGATCGCCATGGTGGGCACCCAACGGGGCACCCCGCCGGCCGAACTGGCGCGGCAGGGCCTGCCTCCGTGGAAGGTCAAGAAGGTCACCGCGCAGACCCGGTACTGGTCCATCGACACCCTCGGCAGCGCCCTCCAGGTGGTGGCCCGCCTCAACGGCGAGGTCAAGGGGCAGGCGGAGGACACCTCGTACGCGCTCGAGCGGGCGGTGCGGGAGGTGGGGTCACTGGCCGGCGTCGCCTAGAACGCGACGAGGGCCCACCACGCGCACTCGATCGGTGCGGGGGTGGGCCCTCGGAGCCTCATCGCGGCGGCGAGCGACGCGGGGCTGTGCTCCCCGACTGGGGGAGCGGGTCGCCTCAGAGCGCGTTGACGGCCTTGGCGAGCGACGACTTCTTGTTGGCGGCCTGGTTCTGGTGGATGACACCCTTGGTGGCGGCCTTGTCGAGCTGACGCGAGGTGGCGACGAGGAGGGCGCCGGCCTTGGCCTTGTCGCCGGCCTCGGTGGCCTCACGCAGGCTGCGGATGGCGGAACGCAGAGACGACTTGATCGACTGGTTGCGGAGACGGTTGCGCTCGTTGGTGAGGTTCCGCTTCTTCTGGGACTTGATGTTTGCCACTGGTCACACCTTCGGTCGTGTGTCGACGGCTCCGCGGGGGATCCGGTCGATCTGATGTCATGTCTCTAGTCCGCTCGAACACGCGCAATGCGATCCGGTGGACACCGACGACCCACTTTACCAGCGGCGGCGTCACCGGCCAAAACGCGTGACGGGTGGGCGAGCACCCGGTCGGGCCCGTGTCGGGCTGCCCGCCACCACCGCCCGTCAGCGCCAGCCGTAGTCCGAGCGCAACCGGTCCGCGACCCGGTCGAACGTGGCGCGGGAGCAGACGGCCCCCTCGCGTCGGATGCCCTGTTCGGGCACGTCCAGCACGCGGTCCAGGCGGACCCAGCTCGGTCGGCCCTCCGCGTCCCACGGTCCGGTGCCGAGCCCGAGCCACCCCTCGTCGTCGTCCCGCCTGTCCTGCGAGGAGAGCATGAGGCCGAGCAGTCGATCGCCGTCGCGGCCCACCACCAGGACCGGACGGTCCTTCCCGCGTCCGTCGGCCTCCTCGAACTCGACCCACGTCCACACGATCTCTCCCGGATCGGCCCGACCGTCGAGGTCGGGTGCGTAGGAGACGGTCCGCGCGCGACTCGACGTGGGCACGGTCCCGGACGTGGTGGGTCGTCCCGCCCCCACGGCCCCACGCGGCGCGGCGGAGGTGATCCCGCGATCCTCGAGGCGCCGACGCACCTCGAGGGCCACCGTCGGTCCGTACTTGCGGCTCATCCGGGCCGCGGTGCGACCCATCCGGGCCCAGTCGATCGCCATGTCCGCCAGGGTAACGGCATCTAGGATCCCGGTTCATGGACATGCTCTTGGCGGTGGTGTGGGCGGACGACCCGGAACGTGCCGGGCCCGACGCCTCCCGGCTGCGGTCGGACATCGCCCGGGCGGTGGACGGCCCGCTCGCCGACCTCGGGGTGACCGAGTACGTGGTGAACGTCCGCGACGAGGCGGTGGCCGGCGCGATGATCGACGTGCAGGTGACCCCGCGGCCGGTGCTCGCGGCGGTCCGCGCGCGGGTGCCGGTGGCCTCGGCCACCGCCTGCGCCGGCGTCCTCGACGCCCTTCGCGGGCTGGGCCCGGTCTCCGCGTGGTCGGTGACCGGATCGGAGCCGCTCCGCGTGCCGGAGCCGGGGGAGGACGGGAGGTGTCCCGGGATGGCCAATCTGGCCTTCCTGCGTCGCCCCGGGCGGCTGGACCGCGACGAATGGCTGCGCGTCTGGCTCGAGGAGCACACGCCGGTGGCGATCGAGACGCAGTCCACCACCGCCTACACCCAGCACGTGGTGGTCCGCGCACTGACCGGGGACGCGCCGGAGATCGCGGGGATCGTCGAGGAGGTGTTCCCGATCGAGGCGGCCGGGGACCTCGGGGTGTTCTTCGACTCCCGGGGCAGCGATGAGAGGATGAGCCACAACATCAAGGCCATGACCGCCTCGACGGCCCGGTTCCTCGACGACGGCACGGTCGACGCGATCCCCACGGGACGGTACGTGATGCGTATCCGGAGCCCGCACGTGTGACAATGGGGGCATCGCCCGGTCGGACCGCACCCCGCCACGCCCGGGCCCGCCTCCAGGAGTGATCGAGATTCCCAACTTCGCAGAGACGACGTTCACCGATCCGGCCAGGATCAGGAACTTCTGCATCATCGCGCACATCGACCACGGCAAGTCGACGCTGGCCGACCGCATGCTGCAGATCACCGGTGTGGTCGAGGAGCGGCTCATGCGGGCCCAGTACCTCGACCGCATGGACATCGAGCGCGAACGCGGCATCACCATCAAGGCGCAGAACGTCCGCCTGCCGTGGGTGCCGCGCTCCGGTGCCCACGAGGGTGAGGAGATCGTGCTGCACATGATCGACACCCCGGGCCACGTGGACTTCACCTACGAGGTCTCCCGCGCCCTCGAGGCGTGCGAGGGGGCGATCCTGCTGGTGGACGCCGCGCAGGGCATCGAGGCCCAGACGCTGGCCAACCTGTACCTGGCCATGGAGAACGACCTCGAGATCATCCCGGTGCTCAACAAGATCGACCTCCCCGCGGCGGACCCGGACCGCTTCGCCGAGGAGATCTCCCACATCGTGGGGTGCGAGCCGGAGGACGTCCTGCGGGTCTCCGGCAAGACGGGCGTGGGCGTCGAGGAACTGCTGGACAAGGTGTGTGACGTGATCCCCGCGCCGGTGGGCGACCCGGACGCCCCGGCCCGCGCGATGATCTTCGACTCGGTCTATGACACCTACCGAGGCGTGGTCACCTACGTCCGGGTCTTCGACGGGACGCTGAATCCGCGCGAGAAGGTCAGGATGATGTCGACGGGGTCGACGCACGAGGCGCTCGAGGTCGGGATCATCTCGCCGGAACCCAAGGTGACCAAGGGGTTGGGCCCGGGCGAGGTCGGGTACCTGATCACCGGGGTCAAGGACGTCCGCCAGTCCAAGGTCGGTGACACGATCACCAGCGCCCGCGGCGGGGCGGAGGAGCCTCTGGCGGGGTACAAGGAGCCCAACCCCATGGTGTTCTCCGGGCTGTACCCGATCGACGGGTCCGACTACCCGGTCCTGCGCGACGCCCTGGACAAGCTGCAACTCAACGACGCGTCGCTCGACTACGAGCCGGAGACCTCCGTCGCGCTCGGTTTCGGCTTCCGCTGCGGTTTCCTGGGTCTGCTGCACATGGAGATCACCCGGGACCGGTTGGAGCGGGAGTTCAACCTCGCCCTGATCTCCACCGCGCCGAACGTGGTGTACCGAGTGGTCGCCGAGGACGGAACCGAGCACCAGGTCACCAACCCGTCGTACTGGCCCGAGGGCAAGCACCGCGAGATCTTCGAGCCGATCGTCAAGTGCACGATCATCGTGCCCAGCGAGTTCGTGGGCACCGTCATGGAACTGTGCCAGTCCAAGCGCGGCGAGATGAAGGGCATGGACTACCTGTCCGAGACCCGCGTGGAGCTGCGCTACGTCATGCCGATGGGCGAGATCATTTTCGACTTCTTCGACTCGCTCAAGTCCCGCACCAAGGGATACGCGTCGATGGACTACGAGGAGGCCGGCGAGCAGGCGTCCGATCTGGTCAAGGTCGACATCCTGCTGCAGGGGGAGGCCGTGGACGCGTTCTCCGCGATCGTGCACCGGGATTACGCGCAGGCCTACGGCAACAAGATGACGGGCAAGCTCAAGGAGCTCATCCCGCGTCAGCAGTACGAGGTGCCCATCCAGGCGGCGATCGGCGCGAAGATCATCTCCCGCGAGAACATCCGCGCGATCCGCAAGGACGTGCTCTCCAAGTGCTACGGCGGCGACATCAGCCGCAAGCGCAAGCTGCTCGAGAAGCAGAAGGAGGGCAAGAAGCGCATGAAGTCGATCGGTCGCGTGGACGTCCCCCAGGAGGCCTTCGTGGCCGCGCTGTCCGCGGACTCGAGCGCGGACAAGAAGTGAGCGCGGACGAGTAGTAGCGGCCGTCGGGTCCGCCCGGGCTCACGCCCAGGTCCTCGCTCTGTGTCGCCGTACGGCGGACCGGTTGGTGCAGCGGGTCGAGCAGTACCGCTTGCGTCCGTTGCGGGTGGTGTCGGCGAAGACGTCCGCGCAGTCGTCGGCCGCACACCGGGCCAGACGGTCGATGCCGCGTGAGGTCAGGTGGAGTGCGGTGCCCACGGAGAACATGGCGGTGAGCAGTCGGGCGAACGAGACGTCGTCCGCGCGGTAGTGCACGTGCCAGTGGCCGTCGTGGTCGGTCAGGCGTGGCGGCGCCGAGTGGTCGGCGAGCAGGGCGTTGAGGGCGTCGGCCCGCCCGCGGGGGTCGGTGGTGTCGACGACGACGAGCCAGTCGTCGAGAAACGTCAGCACCTCCTCGAGGTCCTCGTCACACGCCCCCCGGTCGATGGTCACCCCCGATTCGCGGCAGCGGTCCACCAGTTCGCGGGTGGTGCGGGGGCGGCGGTTCGCCAGGTCGGCGGCGAGGGTCACCGGATCGGCCCCGTAAGGGTTGATATACACAAACCGATTACAGCACAGTGATCGGTATGCCTCAGTCATTCGCGGGTCTGGCCGCGTCCCCGGCGGTGGGGGTCTCCGTGTGGGTCCTGGCCGCGCTCGTGCTGGCCGCGTTCGTCGCCGGCTGGGTCGACTCGGTGGTCGGCGGGGGAGGACTCATCCAGCTCCCGGCGCTGGTGCTCGGACTGCCCGCGGATGCCTCGACCCCGGAGATCCTCGGGACCAACAAACTCTCCTCGGTCGCCGGGACGCTGGTCGCCTCCCTGACCTACCTGCGCCGGATCCGGGTGCCGATCGGGATGGTGCTCCCGCTGGTGGTCGCGGCGTTCGCCGGGTCGGCCGCCGGCTCGTCGGTCGCCAGGTTCATCCCGAGGGACCTGCTCACGCCGGTCGTCCTGGTGGCCGTCATCGTGGTGGGCGCCTACACGTGGTTCCGGCCCACCATGGGTCGCACCCACGAGAACCGGTACACCGGGTGGGCGCGCATCTGGCGATCGGCGCTGATCGGTCTGCTGATCGGGTTCTACGACGGGGTCCTGGGTCCGGGGACCGGGTCGTTCTTCGTGATCGCGATCGTCGCGTTCCTGGGCTTCGGCTTCCTGCAGGGGACCGTGGCGGCCAAGCTCGCCAACCTCACCACCAACATCGCCTCGATCCTGGTGTTCGGCATCCACGGCGAGGTGCTGTGGCTCATCGGTGGCTGTATGGCGGTGGCCAACCTCACCGGGGGGTTCATCGGCGCGCGGATGGCGATGCGACACGGCAACGAGTTCATCCGGGTGGTGTTCCTCGTGGTCATCGGCATCCTGGCGGTCAAGTTGGCGTGGGACACGGTGGCCCAGTGGACGTGAGGCGTCCCGCGGAGCCGACGTAGACTCGCCCCCATGACCCTCCCGAGCCCCGAACCCGGCCGCCACCCGCTGCTCGACGAGTCACCGTTGCCGTACGGGTTGCCCGACTTCGCGGCGATCGACGAGGCGGAGCTGGAGCCGGCCATCCGGACGGCGATCGACGACCACGCGGCCGAGGTCGCGGCGATCGTGGCCAACCCGGAACCGCCGTCCGTCGCCAACACGGTCATCGCCCTCGAGCGGTCGGGCCGGGCGCTCCACCGGGTCCTGTCGGTGTTCTACGGGCTCCTCGGTCCGGATGCGACCCCCGCCCGGCTCGACGTGGACCGGGTGGTCTCGCCGCTCCTGGCCGCCCACGGCTCGGCCGTCATGACCGATCAGGGCCTCCACGCGCGGGTCGACGCCGTCCACTCGGCGTTGGAGTCGGGGGAGCTGGAGGTCGACGACGAGACCGCGCGGCTGATCCGTCGGCATCACCGTGACCTCCTCCGGGCGGGTGCGGGACTCGACGAGGCGGGCCGCGAGCGGCTGACGGCGATCGACACCCGGTTGGCCGAACTGACCACGGCGTTCGGGGAGAACCTGCTCGCCTCCACCGCCGAGCTCGCCGTCCCCGTGACCGACGAGGCGGAGCTGGCCGGGCTGCCCGCGTCCATGCGCTCATCGCTCGCCGCCGCGGCCGCGGAGGCGGGACGCGAGGGTTGGCTCATCCCGCTGGGACTGCCCACGGTGCAGCCGATCTCCGCGTGGCTGGACCATCAGGGTCTGCGGCGGCGGGTCATGGAGGCCTCGCTGCGACGGGGTTCGACCCCGGAGCACGACAACTCCCCGATCGTCCTGGAGATCGTCCGGCTCCGCGCCGAGCGCGCGCACCTGTTGGGGCTGGGCTCCCACGCCGAGCACGTACTCGCCGTGGAGACGGCCGGGTCGCCCGAGGCGGCACGAGGTCTGCTGCTCGACGTGGTCGACGCCGCCGTCACCAATGCCCGCAACGAGGCCAAGGACCTGCTCGGCGGGGACGACCGCGAGTTGAACCCGGCCGACTGGGCCTGGGAGTCCGAGCGGCTGCGCGCCGACCGCTTCCAGGTGGACGACGCACGCGTCCGGCCGTACTTCGAGCTCGAGCGCGTAATGCGCGACGCGGTCATGCACTCGGCCTCCGAACTCTACGGCCTGCGCTTCGCCGAGCGGACGGACCTGCGCGGATTCCTCCCGGACGTCCGGGTGATCGAGGTCTTCGACGACCAGCGGGACCAGCCCGACGCCGGGATCGGTCTGCTGCTCCTCGACTACTACGCACGTCCGACCAAGCGGGGCGGGGCCTGGATGAGTTCGTTCCGCGACCAGTCCCGGCTCCTGGATTCGCGTCCCGTCGTCGTCAACGTCATGAACCTGTCCCGCCCCGCGGCGGGTGAGCCGACGCTGCTCACCATGGACGAGGTCACGACGATGTTCCACGAGTTCGGGCACGCCCTCCACGGCCTGCTCTCGGACGTGGAGTACCCGGTGTTCTCCGGGACCTCGGTGCCCCGCGACTTCGTCGAGTTCCCCTCACAGGTCAACGAGATGTGGGCGCGCCGGCCGGAGATGCTCGCGCGATACGCCCGGCACGTGGAGACGGGGGAGCCGATCGCCGAGGATCTCGTCGCGCGGATGCGGGAGGCCGAACGCTTCGGTGAGGGGCAGGCCACCGTCGAGTACCTCGCCGCCGCCCTCCTGGACCTGGCCTGGCACTCGCTGACCCTCGAGGAGGCCGAAGCGGTGACGGATGTCGACGAGTTCGAGGCCAGGGTGCTGGCCGAGGCGGGACTGGACGTCCCCGGCGTCGAGCCCAGGTACCGGTCGCGGTACTTCCAGCACATCTTCGCCGGCGGGTACTCGGCGGCCTACTACTCCTACTTCTGGGCCGAGGTGCTCGACGCGGACGCCGCCGAGTGGTTCGCCGAACGTGGGGGACTGAAGCGGTCCTCGGGGGACGCGATGCGCCGTGAGGTCCTGTCCCGCGGCGGGGCGATCGACTTCCTCGACGCCTACCGGGCGATGCGCGGTGCGGACCCGAGTCCCTCGGCGCTGCTGCGTCGCCGGGGCCTGGACAGTTCGGTGGTGGGCGGCCGCGAGGTCGCCACCGCCGGCCGGTCGTAGGATCGATCCGTGACGGCATTCCTCGAGTTCTGGGACAGGGTCGAGCTCTGGCTCGCCACCCTGCCGTTCCCCCTGCAGGTGTTCATCATGCTCGCCGCCGGAGTCCCGCTGTTCTTCCTGGTCGCGGTGGTCGTCGAGCGGGTGGCCGATGTGCTCGTGCACCGGTTCCGGGGGCTCGTCGCCGCCGGGGACCCCGAGACCGGGAAGGAGGTCCTCTGATGCCCCGGTCGCGTGTGACTCTCGCCCTGATCCTGCTGATCGCGCTCGTCGTGATCGCGTGGCTCATCCTCGACGTCTGGTGAGGACAGGCCGTCCGCGGAACCGACTCTGCGGGACGGACTCCGGACGTACACTCCCTCCATGCAGCGCCTGAGTGGACTTGACGCCAGCTTCCTCTACTTCGAGACCAGGGCCCAGCTCCTGCACGTGTGCGGGTTGATCGTCCTCGACGGGTCCGAGATGAACGGCGGCTACTCGTTCGACGCGCTGCGGGCGGAACTCGCCCGCCGGGTCACCGGGATGCCGGGTTTCCGGCGCAAGTTGCACGACTCACTGCTGAACATCGACCACCCGGTGTGGGTCGAGGCCGAGGACTTCAACATCGACCACCACCTCCACCGGGTCGGCCTGCCGGAACCGGGTGGTGACGAGGTCCTCGCCGAGTTGTGCGGTCACCTGGCCAGCCAGCCGATAGACCGATCGATGCCGCTGTGGCAGATGTACGTCATCGAGGGGCTGCCCGACGGACGGTTCGCGGTGTTCGCCAAGATGCACCACTCGACCGTCGACGGCGTCACGGGCGCCAACATGATGTCCCAGCTGTGCTCGCTCACCCCGGAGGATCCGTCCCTCGACCAGGAACTGGTGCAGGAGACCGCCGGAGGCTCGGGAGCCCTCGAACTGGCCGTCGGCGGGGCGTTGTCCCGGCTGGCCACCCCGTGGCGTCTGGCCTCGCTGTTGCCGGGGACACTGGGTGTCCTTCCCTCGTGGATCAACAGGGCCCGCAAGGGTCTCGCCATGCCGGCACCGTTCACCGCCCCGCGCACCCCGTTCAACCGCACCATCACCGGGCACCGGTCCATCTCTTACGCCAGTGTGGACCTGGACCAGGTCAAGCGGATCAAGAACGCCTTCGGCACCACCGTCAACGACGTCGTGCTGGCCCTCTGCTCGACCGCCCTGCGCAACTACCTCGACGACCTGGACGAGTTGCCGTCGAAGCCCCTCATCGCGATGGTCCCGATGTCGGTGCACGCCGCGGAGTCACGCCCCGGCACCAACCGGGTGTCGGGCATGTTCATGTCGCTCGCCACGGACATCGACGACCCGGTCGAGCGTCTGGAGTCGATCCGGGACGCCAACACCGTCGCCAAGGACCACACCGACGCACTCGACGCCAATCTCCTGACCGACTGGGCGCAGTTCGCGGCGCCGTCCGTCTTCGGTTCCGCGGTCCGGATGTACTCGCGCCTGAGGCTCTCCGAGCGCCACCCGGTGGTGCACAACCTCATCATCTCCAACGTGCCCGGTCCCAACATCCCGCTGTACTTCCTCGGGGCCAGGGTCACGAAGATGCTGCCGATGGGGCCGGTGTTCCACGGCGCTGGCCTCAACTGCACGGTGATGTCGCTCGACGGAGAGCTGCACTTCGGGTTCATCGCGTGCAAGGACCTCGTTCCCGACCCCTGGCCCATGGCCCACGCGGTGAGCGAGGCCATGGAGGAACTCGTCGAGGCCGCCGAGAAGCGCGAGGCGAGCGGGACCCCCACGGCGGAGCGGATGTCCGCCGCCGAGTTGGCGCAGTTGCGGAAGGACCTGAAGAAGGCGGGCCGTCAGTCGTCCGCGAGCAAGGACGGGGCCGCCACGAACGCCTCCGACCGACAGCGCCCGGCGAAGAAGGCCCCGGCGAAGAAATCGACCGCGAAGACGTCGACCGCGGAGAAGGCCCCGGCGAAAAAGGCTCCCGCGAAAAAGGCTCCCGCGAAGAAGGCCCCGGCAGAGAAGACGACCGCGGAGAAGACCCCGGCGGAGAAGACGACCGCGAAGAAGGCCCCGGCGAAAAAGGCTCCAGCGAAGAAGGCTCCCGCGAAGAAGACCTCGGCCACCACCAAGACGACAGCCGCCAGGAAGTCGACCGCCCCCAGGAAGACATCCACCGCGACCAAGCCGACCGCCGAGAAGACCACGGGCCGGACCGCCCCCGCCTCGACATCGGCTGGTGAGAAGTCGGCCTCCAGGACCGCCGCCGCGAGGAAGACCTCGGCCCGGAAGACGTCCGACAAGCCCACGGGTTCCAAGCCCGTCACCCCCGTCGAGCGCACGGCCAACCCGTCATCCGGCACTGTGGGCTCCGTGCCCAGACCAGACAACTCTTCCGCGTCCGAACCGGCGACCGGTACCGCCACGGGGCCCGACGCCGCCGCACCGACCTACAGCGCCCCGGCCGCCACCGTTCCGGACGAGGGGCCCGCGACCTCCGAGTCGGGGGGCGGTGAGACCGGTGGCGACCGCGTGACCGGTCAGGCGTGACGACCGGGGCCCACGATCCGGCTGGTCTCGCTCTCTCCCCGCCGCCGCGCGACCCGCGGGCGCCGTTCGGGATCTACCTCCACGTCCCGTTCTGTGCGTCCCGCTGTGGCTACTGCGACTTCAACACGTACACGGCGGGGGAACTCGGGTCCGCCACCTCGCCCGCCGACTGGGAACGGGCGGCCGCACTGGAGATCGAGCGGGCGGCGTCGGTGCTGGCCGGGTCGGGCACCCCGCCGAAGGTCGACACCGTCTTCGTCGGCGGCGGAACCCCGTCGCTGGTGGGTGCGGACGTCCTGGTGGGGATGCTCGATCGGATCCGGTCGACGTTCGGGCTCGCGCCCGGAGCCGAGGTGACCACCGAGAGCAATCCCGAATCCACCTCCCCGGAGTTCTTCGGACGACTGCGCGAGGGCGGATACACGCGGATCTCGCTGGGGATGCAGTCCACCGCGGCGCACGTCCTGCGCGTCCTGGACCGCGCCCACACCCCCGGTCGCCCGCAGGAGGCGGTCGCCGAGGCCGCCCGAGCCGGGTTCGACCACGTCAACCTGGACGTGATCTACGGGACGCCGGGGGAGACCGACGACGACCTCGCCCGCACCCTCGACGCCGTGGTCGACGCAGGGGTGGACCACGTCTCCGCCTACTCGCTCATCGTCGAGGACGGCACCGCCCTGGCCCGGAGAATCCGTCGGGGAGAACTGCCCGGGACCGTCGACGACGTGCTGGCCGACCGCTACGAACAGGTGGCGGAGCGACTGTCGCGCTCGGGGTTCCACTGGTACGAGGTCTCCAACTTCGCGACCGACGAGTCGGGTTACTGCCGTCACAACATGGGGTACTGGCGCGGCGGTGACTGGTGGGGGATCGGACCCGGGGCGCACTCCCACGTCGCCGGAGCCCGGTGGTGGAACCTGCGCCATCCCGCGCGCTACGCCGCGGCGTGCGACGCCGGGGACCTCCCGGTCGAGGGCGGGGAGCGACTGCACGACGACGACCGTCACCTCGAGCGGATCATGACCGGCCTCCGGCTGGCCGAGGGGCTCCCCGACGGGGCGTTCACGGCGCAGGAGAGGGAACGTGCGGACCTCCAGGTGTCGGCGGGTCTGCTACGGCGGCGGCCCGCCGACGGGCCCGACGGTCCCGGGTACGCGTTGACGGAGTCGGGCAGGTTGCTGGCGGACGGTGTCGTACGCGACGTCCTCCTGTAGAGCCGCTGGCCTAGAATCGTCTGTACGCAGGGCGCGAGGAGGGGGATCCATGTCGAGCACGGCCGATCGTAGGACCGAGGTCTTGCGCGCGATCGTCTCCGACTACATCGCCTCGCACGAGCCGGTCGGCTCCAAGACGCTGGTCGACCGCCATTCCCTGGGGGTCTCCAGTGCGACGATCCGCAACGACATGGCCGTCCTCGAGGCGGAGGGCTTCATCGTCCAGCCCCACACCAGTTCCGGACGGATCCCCACGGAGAAGGGCTACCGCCACTTCGTCGACTCGATCGAGGAGATCACCCCCCTCTCGCGCGCCCAGCGGAAGGCCATCCAGGCGTTTCTCGAGGGTGCCGTCGACCTGGACGACGTCCTCCGGCGGGCCGTGCGGTTGCTCTCCCAGCTCACCCGCCAGGTCGCCGTCGTCCAGTACCCGGTCCTGGGCCGCTCCACCGTGCGCCACCTGGAGGTGGTGAGCCTGGCCCCCACCCGTCTGTTGCTGGTGCTGATCACCGACACCGGCAGGGTGGACCAGCGGACCGTCGAACTCGCGGCCCCGCTGACGGACGACCATCTGGCCGAGCTCCGGTCCCTCCTCTCGGAGGCGGTCGCGGACAAGCGGCTCAGCGAGGCCTCCGAGGCCCTGGCGGCCACGCCTGACCGCGCTCGTCCGGACCACCGCGATGCGGCGGAACGGTGCGTGACGGTGCTGGTGGAGACATTGGTGGAGCAGCCCGACGACCGAATCGTCCTGGGCGGCACCGCCAACCTCACGCGCAGCGCAGCCGACTTCGACGGGTCCCTCAGGTCGGTCCTCGAGGCCCTGGAGGAGCAGGTCGTGATCCTCCGGCTGCTCTCGGCGGCGCAGTCCGTGGGGATGGGAGGGCCCGGAGGGGTCACCGTCCAGATCGGGGAGGAGACCCGGGCGGCGGAGATCCGCGGCGCGTCGGTGGTGTCCTCCGTGTACGGTTCCGAGCGCCAGATGCTCGGCGGGATGGGGGTGCTCGGGCCCACGAGGATGGACTACCCGGGAACAATCGCCTCGGTCGCCGCTGTTGCCCACTACGTGGGCGAGATCCTGTCCGGGCACTGACGCCCGTAGCCTCACCCGGGACCAGTTCTTCCATTGAGTTCATTTGACGAAAGGCGACACGTGTCACGCGACTACTACGGGACCCTCGGGGTCGATCGGGGTGCCTCGGAGTCCGAGATCAAGCGCGCCTACCGCAAGCTCGCCCGCGAGTTGCACCCCGATGTCAACCCGTCGGACGAGGCGCGTGAGCGGTTCACGGAGATCACGGCGATGTACGAGGTCCTCACCGACCCCGAGAAGCGCCGTGTCGTGGACATGGGCGGCGATCCCCTCGACTCGTCGCCCGGCGGCGGATACGGCGGCGGTTTCGGTGGCGGTGGCTTCGGCGCCGGCGGCGGTCTCGGCGACGTGTTCGAGGCGTTCTTCGGTGGCGGCGGGGGCGGCGGCGGACGC
>NZ_JAALDZ010000251.1:0-5845 GCF_014145125.1 Dietzia sp. CQ4
GTGCCCGACGGCGATGTCCGGTCGCGAGGCGGTGCGCATGCCCGCCCCGACCGCGTCCACGACCTCGCTCATGCCGTCGCGGGTCTCGAAGACCACTGCGGCGATGCCGGTGGCGTCGACGAGTCGCTCCAGCGGCTGCCTGGCGGCCCGGGCCAGGTCGACCTCGGCGGACAGCGACGCGGCGACCGAGCGCATCCGGGGCCCTGCGCGCCACCCGCCCTCGAGCTTCTCGGCCCACTGCTCGGCCTGCATCTCGGCGAGCACGGCGTGCAGGGTCGAGCGACTGGCCCCGGTGGCCCGGGCGATCTCGGCGAGGGGCAACGGCGGGCCCTCGATCGACAGCGCCTCGATCACGGAGAGCACGCGGTGGGTGGGTTCGTGTCGCATATCCGACAGCCTATGTCGACATGCGGACGATCTGCCCGGGATTGCCGTCTCCGAGATGTAAATCGGGCCGCTCGGGGAGCACGATGGTCTCCGAGCCGGACCGCAGACAGACCTGTCTGCGGTCTGCTGTCCGGTCACGCCGGACGAGCCCACGACATTGGAGGTCGCATGACAGCGAGGACGGCGGTGACGCTCTCGCACCTCGACGCACTCGAGGCCGAGTCCGTCCACATCTTCCGCGAGGTAGCCGCGCAGTTCGAACGCCCGGGGATGCTGTTCTCCGGCGGCAAGGACTCCGTGGTGATGTTCCACCTGGCGCGCAAGGCGTTCTGGCCGGCGCCCATGCCGTTCCCGCTCATGCACGTCGACACCGGTCACAACTTCGACGAGGTCATCGAGTACCGGGACCGGGTGGTCGAGGAGACCGGGGTCCAGCTGCTCGTGTCGTACGTCCAGGACGACATCGACGCCGGCCGCGTGGTCGAGGAGACGGGCGTCGGCACCAGCCGTAACCGACTCCAGACCGCCGCCCTGCTGCGCGGCATCCAGGAGAACCGCTTCGACGCCGTGTTCGGCGGCGCCCGCCGCGACGAGGAGAAGGCCCGCGCCAAGGAGCGCGTCTTCTCCTTCCGTGACGCGTTCGGCGCCTGGGACCCGCGCGCACAGCGCCCCGAGCTGTGGAAGCTGTACAACGGCAACCACCGCAAGGGCGAGCACATCCGGGTGTTCCCGCTGTCCAACTGGACCGAGCTGGACATCTGGCAGTACATCGAGCGGGAGGACATCGACCTGCCGCCGATCTACTACGCGCACCAGCGCGAGGTGATCGAGCGCGACGGGATGCTCCTGGCCAAGACGCGGTTCCTCGAGACCCTTCCGGGCGAGGAGGCGCGCACCGAGCTCGTCCGTTTCCGCACCGTCGGCGACGCCACCTGCACCGGGTGTGTGGAGTCCGACGCCGCCGACAACGCCGCCGTCGTGGCCGAGGTCGCGGGGACCCGCGTCACCGAGCGCGGCGCCACCCGTGCCGACGACCGGATCTCCGAGGCCGGCATGGAAGACCGCAAGAAGGAAGGCTACTTCTGATGAGCTCCGCCACCACGGCATCGTCCGCGACCAGCGGGTCGACGCTCGCCACCGCCTCGACTCTCACCCCGGAGCAGTTGAGCACCATGTCCGAGCACGCCCAGCTGCTGCGCATCGCCACCGCGGGGTCGGTCGACGACGGCAAGTCGACCCTCATCGGGCGCCTGCTCTACGACTCCAAGGGGATCTTCGAGGACCAGCTCGCCTCGATCGAGGCCACCTCGGCCAAGCGCGGTGACGAGTACACCGACCTCGCGCTGCTCACCGACGGGCTGCGCTCCGAGCGCGAGCAGGGCATCACGATCGACGTGGCCTACCGCTACTTCTCGAGCCCGCGCCGCAAGTTCATCATCGCCGACACCCCGGGCCACGTGCAGTACACGCGCAACATGGTCACGGGCGCCTCGACGGCCGACGTGGCGATCATCCTGGTCGACGCCCGCAAGGGGGTGCTGGAGCAGACGCGCCGGCACGCGTTCCTCTCCGCGCTGCTGGGCATCCCGCGCCTGGTCGTGGCCGTCAACAAGATGGACCTGGTCGACTACGACGAGGCCACCTACGAGGCCATCCGCTCCGAGTTCACCGACTTCGCCGCCAAGCTCGAGGTCCACGACGTGACGTTCGTGCCGCTGTCCGCGCTCAAGGGCGACAACGTGGTCGACCGCACTGATTCGATGCCCTGGTACACGGGCCCGGCCCTGCTCGACCATCTCGAGAACGTGCACATCGCCTCGGACCGCAACCTGACCGACGTCCGGTTCCCGGTGCAGTACGTGATCCGCCCCCAGCGCGCCGACGGCCTGGACCACCGGTCCTTCGCCGGCACCGTCGCCGGGGGCATCATGAAGGTCGACGACGAGGTGGTGGTCATGCCGTCCGGTCGGCAGTCCACCATCAAGGCCATCTGGGGCCCGGGCGGCTCGGAACTGGACGAGGCGGCGGCACCGGCCGCGGTGACCATCGCACTCAACGACGAGATCGACATCGTCCGCGGTGAGATGATCGCCCGACCCGGCAACCGCCCGCACCAGGGCACCGAGCTGGAGGCCATGGTCTGCTGGTTCGCCGACGACTCCACGCTCACGCCCAACAAGCGGTACGTCGTCAAGCACACCACCCGCGACACCAAGGCGATCGTCACGGGCCTGGAGTACCGGCTCGACATCAACACCCTGCACCGCGACCCCGACTCCACCGAGCTGGGGCTCAACGAGATCGGCCGCATCGGCCTGCGCACGCAGACGCCGCTGATGTACGACCCGTACCGCCGTAACCGCGACACCGGCGCGTTCATCCTCGTGGACGAGCTCACCGGCAACACCGTGGGCGCGGGCATGATCATCGGCCCCGCCACCACCGGTTCCAACGTGGTGTGGCACGCCGGCGCCGTCCAGCGCGGAGACCGCGGGCAGGGTCGCACGCTGTGGCTCACGGGCCTGTCGGGCTCGGGCAAGTCCACGGTCGCCTCCGAGGTGGAGCGACTGCTCATCGAGTCCGGGCACCCCGCCTACATCCTCGACGGCGACAACCTGCGGCACGGCCTCAACGCCGACCTCGGGTTCTCGGCCTCCGACCGGGCGGAGAACATCCGCCGCACCGCGGAGGTGGCGGCGCTGTTCGCCGACGCCGGCGTCGTCGTCATCTGTTCCCTCATCTCCCCGATGCGCGCCGACCGCGACAAGGCGCGCAGCGTCCACGCCGCGGCCGACCTGCCCTTCACCGAGGTGTTCGTGGACACCCCGTTGGCCGAGTGCGAGGCGCGCGACCCCAAGGGGCTCTACGCCAAGGCGCGGGCGGGAGAGATCCCCGAGTTCACCGGCGTGTCCGCGCCATACGAGCCGCCGCTGACCCCCGACCTGCACATCCGGCCGGAGGACGGCACCGCGGAAGAGGTGGCTCAGCGGATCGTCAGCTCGATCCTCGGGGTCTGACCCGGTGCCGGAGGCGCTCTGGACCTACGACTCGCTGGGTCTGCTGGTCGTCAGCGCGGTGATCGGCGTGGTCATAGGTCTGACGGGGATGGGCGGCGGGGCGTTGATGACGCCCGCGCTCATCCTCGTGGGGATCCCGCCCACCGCCGCCGTGGCCAACGATCTGGTGGTCAACGCGGTGAACAAGGTCATCGGGGCCGGCGTGCACTGGAAGCACGGCAAACCCAACCTGAAGATCGCGTTCTGGCTGATCCTGGGTTCGGTCCCGACGGCCTATCTGGGGGCCTGGCTGGTGCACGCGGTGGGAGCCGACGACGTCCAGGGTCTGCTGAAGAAGGCGATCGGCGGCACGCTCATCGTGGCGTCTTCCGCCTATTTCCTGCGCGCGTTCTTCGAGATGGCCGGCAAGATCCGCACGGGCAGCGACCCGAACCCGCCCGTCAAGCCGCTGATCACCCTGCTGGTCGGAGTCATCGGCGGGCTGATGGTGGGCATCACCTCGGTGGGTTCCGGCACGGTCATCATGATGTGCATCATGCTTCTGTACCCGACCCTGGCCGCGCTGCGGCTGGTGGGCACCGACCTCGTGCAGGCGGTCCCGCTGGTGATCGCGGCGGCGATCGGGCACGTGATGGTGACCGGCGTCGACTGGAATCTTCTGGTGCCCCTGCTGATCGGCGGGGCGATCGGGACGTACGTCGGGTCGAAGTTCGCCGGACGGGTACCGCAGGGACTGATCCGGCGGGGCATCACCATCGTGTTGGCGGTCACCGCCTCGGCGATGCTCGGGGCCTCGCCTGCACTGATCGGCGCCATCGCGCTGGTGCTGGTGACGGTCGGGCCGCTGGTGTGGCGGGCGCTGGTGCGCAGGTATTCGGTGCACCTCGACGAGCCGCCCGCGCGCTCCCGGGCCCGCGTCTGACGGGTTGCCGGCCCACGCCGGTCAGGGTGCCGTGCCGGTCAGGGTGCCGTGCCGGGCGTCGCCGCTCAGGTGGTCGTGACCAGCACCGGATCGGGGGTCCGCTCACGGCGGACGGCGCGGACGGCGTGGGCCACCAGCACGATCCACGCCAGGAACAGTGTCCCGAGCACGGGGGCGATCACCAGTGCGCCGGCGCCGGTGGAATTCAGCAGGGTGAACGTGTTGGTGATGATGATGAGCCCGCCGGCGGCAGTGCCCAGGACCCGCGGCGACAGGTGGCGCACCATCCAGGCGGCGAACGGCGCGGCGATCACGCCGCCGACCAGCAGCGCGGCCGCGAACGCCCAGTTGATGCCGGCGGCGCCGAGGCCGAAGAGGAAGCCGATCGAGGCGCTCACCGCCACCACGAACTCCGAGGCGCTGATGGAGCCGACCACCTTGCGGGGCTCGACCCGACCCGATGAGAGCAGGGTGGTCGTTCCCACCGGGCCCCATCCGCCGCCACCGAACGCGTCGAGGGTTCCGCCGGCGAAGCCGAGTGGGACGAGGAAGCGCGCCGAGATCTGACCGGAGAACTGGGGCCGCCTGCCGCCGAGTCGCAGGAAGCGATAGAGGACGTAGAAGCCGAGCACGAGCAGGAGCGAGGCGACGATGGGCTTGGCCGCCGCGCTGGACAGCCGGGTCAGCGCGGTCGCGCCGATGAAGGCACCCACCGCACCCGGTCCGGCGAGGATCGCGACGATGCGCCAGTCCACGTTCCCGAACTTGTGGTGGGAGATCCCCGAGGCGAGCGTGGTGCCGATCTGGGCGAAGTGCACGGCGGCCGACGCGGCGGCGGGGGCGATGCCGGCGGCCACGAGGATGGTCGTCGAGGTGACGCCGTATCCCATGCCGAGCGAGCCGTCGACCAGCTGGGCCAGGAGTCCGGCGAAGCCGAGGACGAGCAGGGTGGGCACGGGGGGATCCTCCGACGTCGGTCGATGACACTGTCACTCCCGGTGGCCGCCTGTCGGCCGGAGGGAGAGACCCTCCGGCCATTAAGGCATTAAACCGAGCTGTTCAGTAGACATTAACATCTGACCGCGGTGGGAGCCACCGGTGAGTCAGCGGATCCGGGTCCCGTCCGTCAGCGGGGCTCCCAGGCGTCGTCGTCGAGGGTGAGCGCGTGGACGTCGGGGGGCAGCCGGCCCTCGGCCAGATCCGAGAGCGACACCGCGTCCATGACCCGCCGCAGGGAGGCCCTCGAGGCGATCCACACGTGCTGGAGGACAGCGGCGCGCTCGTTGTAGTCGACCGCCTCGGGGCGTACGTCGTAGACGCTGACGAGGGGGCCGTCGACCGCGCGCAGGACGTCCGCGACGGTGACGCCCCCCGCGTCCTGGGCGAGCGTCCAGCCGCCGGTCTTGCCCCGCCTACTGGCCACGATGCCGGCCCGCCGCAGGTCCGACAGGATGGACTGGAGGAACCCGTGCGGGATGTCCTGCAGCCGCCCCAGTTCCTCGGCGCTGATCGGGTTCTC
>NZ_JAALDZ010000252.1:0-1811 GCF_014145125.1 Dietzia sp. CQ4
GGCCGCGGCGGCGGGGCCGGCGCGGGCCGCGGCCGGGCACAGCGTCCTCAGGGCGGCCAGGATGTCGAGACCGCTCTCACCCTGTCGTTCCGCGAGGCCGCTCTGGGCGAGACGGTGCAGATCAGGCTCTCGTCCGCCTCGCCGTGCCTGACCTGTCACGGGAGCGGTGCCCGCCCGGGCACCAGCCCCAAGGTGTGCGGCACCTGTCACGGCGCCGGGGTCACCCAGCGCACCCAGGGGGCGTTCGGCTTCGCCGAACCCTGCACCGACTGCGGCGGCACCGGGTCCAAGATCGACGATCCGTGCCCGGACTGCGCGGGCAGCGGCGTCACCGACCGTGCCCGCACCATCAACGTCAAGGTGCCCGCCGGGGTCCAGGACGGCCAACGCATCCGGCTCTCCGGCCAGGGCGAGGCCGGCTTCCGCGGTGCGCCGTCGGGCGACCTGTACGTGACCGTCACCGTGCAGAAGGACGCCGTGTTCGACCGCGACGGCGCCGATCTGCTCGTGGATCTGCCCGTGTCCTACCCCGAGCTGGTGCGCGGCGGGCAGGTGTCGGTGCCCACCCTGACCGGCCGGGTGACCGTCAAGATCCCGGCCGGGTCGCGTGACGGGCAGATCCTGCGGGTCCGTGGTCGCGGCATCGCACGCAAGTCCGGGACCGGTGACCTCAAGGTCACCCTCCGGGTGGCCACGCCCCCCGCCGGGATGGCCGAGGCAGAGCTCGCCGCGTACGACGAGGCGCTGCGGGCGGCCGGCTTCGATCCACGGTCGGGCTGGGCCGGGTCGGCATGAGCCCCCGGGGGGACGTGGGGGACCTGGGCCCCGACGACAGCGTCCTGGTGATCTCCGTGGCCGCGGAGCTGTCCGGGTTGCACGCCCAGACCCTGCGCACCTACGACCGGCTGGGGATCGTCACCCCCGAACGTACGAGCGGTGGAGGTCGCCGGTACTCGCTCCGCGACGTGGCCCTGCTCCGCGAGGTGCAGCGGCTCAGCCAGGACGAGGGCGTCAACCTCGCCGGGATCAAGCGCATCATCGAGCTGACCAACCAGGTCGACGCGCTGCAGTCCAGGGTCCGCGAGCTGGTCGACGAACTGGCGGAACTCCGCTCTGGGTCGGCGCGCGGCCGGGCCGGTGGGGAGCTGGTCCACGTGCCGCGCTCCACCTCGGTCGTGGTCTGGCGGCCCCGTCACCAGCGCGAGGACCGCTGAACCCCGAGCCGCCCGCATGGTGAAGGAATTGTCCTAGGGTAGCCTTACCTTTTACAGTGGTCCGGTGACGATCGAGCAGGTGGGCCATACCGGGCGGGTGGGGGGACTCGCGGGGCCACTCGCCGCCCGCGGGCGGGCCGTGGCCGTGATCAGCGACGACACCACCCTCACCTACACCGATCTCGCCCTCCGGGTCTCCGCCCGGGCGGCCGAGTACCCGGCGGTGGCGTCCGGGCGCCGGATGATCGGCCTGGTCGCGGGCAACACCTGCGACTTCCTGGTGGACTACCTCGCCGCGCACGAGGCGGGTCACGCGATCCTGCTCCTGCCTCCGGAGAGCGCGGCCACCCGAAGCCTCGTCGACTCGTGGACCCCGGACGTGGTGGCGGGCGCGGGCGAGCCGATCGCGGCCTCCGCGCACCACACCCCGCCGCGCCACGAGCTCCACCCCGACCTGGCCCTGCTGCTCAGCACCTCGGGGTCCACCGGGTCGCCCAAGCTCGTCCGCCAGTCTCGCCGGGCCGTGCTGTCCAACGCCGCGGCGATCGCCGAGTACCTGCGCATCGAGCCCGGGGACCGCGCCATCACCACTCTCCC
>NZ_JAALDZ010000253.1:0-22919 GCF_014145125.1 Dietzia sp. CQ4
CCCCGGCCCGCTCGGGGAGAGCGGGCCGGGGGCGGCTGTCTGCGGCCTCAGCCGCGGTGACTCACTTGCTGCCGGAGTCGGACGACTTGTCGGTCGACGACGAGGACTTGGTCGTCGAGGACGACGACGGCGTGCTGGCCGAGCCGGAGGTCGAGCCCGAACCCGAGGTCGAGCCCGACGCCGACCCGGAGGTCGACTTGGTCGCCGAGGTGGACGCCGTCTTGGCGGCCGGGGTCGACTTGGTCGCCGAGGTCGACGCCGACTTCGACGCCGTGGTCGACTTGGAGGCGGTGGTCGACTTCGCGGCGCTCTTGGCCGGGGCCTTCTTCGCCGGGGCCTTCTTCGCGGGAGCCTTCTTGGCCGGGGCCTTCTTCGCGGTCGCCTTCTTGGCCTGGGCCGCCTGGGCCTCGACCTTCGCGGCACCGCTCTGGACCTCGTCCGAGGCGGCGTACGCGGCGTCCTCGACCTTGTCGGCGGCCTTGTCGGCGGCGGTACCGGCCTCCTCGGCGGCCTGACGGGCGGCCTTGGACACGCGTCCCGCGGCCTTCACGCCGATCGACCGGGTCTGGCGGGCGACCGTGCCGAGCGCGTCCTCGCCCAGCTCGACCTGCTCCTCCATGGCGCCGGCGGCGCGGGCGACCTGCTCGTTGACGCGGGCCAGGCCGGCCTCGAGCTGCGGGTTCTCCTCACGCAGGCGGGACACCACGTCCTCGCCACGGGCGGCGAGCCCACCGTAGATCCCGGCCGCGACCTCGACGTAGGCGTCGGCGACCTTCCGCAGCTCCTCGGGGCGGAACCGGTTGACCAGCTCCTCCACCTCGGCCGGCAGCGCCTGAACGCGATCGGGGACCTCGGTGACGCGGTTCTGCACGTCCGCCACGCGCTCGGTCACCCGGTTCTGCACGTCGGTCACGCGCTCGTTCACCTTGGTCTGGGCGTCGGTGACGGCCTCCTCCGCGCGACGACGGAGGTCCGAGACCAGCCCGGACACGGCCTGGACCGCGAGGTCGTTCACGCCGACGTAGGCGTAGACCGGGGTGCGCACGGCGGACAGCGCCTGACCGAGCGGGCCGCTCGGCGCGGTGTCCTTGGGGTTGGCCTGCGACTCGGCCTGCGCGGCGGCGGCCTGGGCGGGGGTCTTCTTGGAAACGGGCTTCTTCTGGCTCATGTCGGCTCCTTGATCGTTGTCATGCAGGTGTTGCGGGGTGGGATGTGACGTGGCCCCACGGGGCCGCCGTCGGACGGGCTCAGTGCACGTCGACGACCTGTTCGGCGGCGGTCGCGTTGTTCGTTCGGAACGACTCGTAGATCTCCACGAGCACCTCCCTCTGACGCTCGGTGAGGTCGGGCGCGGTGAGGATGGCGTCCCTCACCGGACTGCCCTCCTTCAGTTCGAGGATCCCGGCGCGGGCGTAGAGCACCTCGGCGGACAACCTCAGACCTCGTGCGATCTGACCCAGCACCTCAGCGGACGGCTTGCGCAGCCCACGCTCGATCTGACTCAGATACGGATTGGAGACGCCGGCACGCTCGGCGAGCTGCCGGATGGACACCTCGGCGGCCTCCCGCTGGGCGCGGATGAACGACCCGATGTCCTGCGACTCGGAGATGCGCTTGTCGTCGTCGCCCTGTGGGGCGACGTCGTCGTGACGGGGGACCTCGCCGGTCGGCTTGGCCCTCCGCGCGAGGGTCGCAGCGGTCGGTTCGACCGCCTGCGCGGCGGTGGACCCGGGCTTCCTGCCGGTCTCCCGGCCACGTTTCTCGGCCATGGAGTCCACCTCCCCTCGCCGTGCGTCTCACGTCGTCTGAGGACAACGCTAGCAACGAGTGCTAACTGCAGCAAGCGGTCGGAGCGGTGTGATGGGTCACAGGCTCGCGGCGGGCCCCCTCAGGGGCCGCGTCAACGAACGGGCAGGTCGAATGAGCAGGTCAGAAGACGAGCAGGGTGAACTGATGGATGATCACGCCGACGAGGGCGCCGACGAGCGTGCCGTTGATCCGGATGAACTGCAGGTCCTTTCCGGCGAGCAGCTCGATCTTCTCGGACGCCTCGTCGGCGTCCCACCGCTCGACGGTATCGGCGATGATCGAGGTCACCTCGCCGGCATAATTCACCGCCACGTACGCCGCGGTGCGGGTCATGTAGTCGTCGAGGCGCGCCCGGACCTTCTCGTCGTCGACCAGGAGATCGGCCAGCCGGCGCAGGAGGTCGTCGATCTTCACCCGGAGGGTCGAGGAGGAGTCCTCGGTGGCCTCGACGATCATCCGCTTGGCCGCCGTCCAGGCGGAGGCCGCCGCCCGACGGACCTCCTCGCGGTTCATCACCTCCGCCTTGAAGATCTCGAGCTTGTCCATCGTGGCCGGGTCCTGCTGGAGGTCGCGGGCGAAGTCCTCGACGAACCCGATCAGGGCCAGGCGGACCGCGTGCTGCTTGTCCACCTTGATCTGCCAGGTCCACTCGCGGAGCTCGCGGTAGGCGCGGTCGGAGAGCAGCTCGTTGACGAACTGCGGCGCCCAGGTGGGCGCCTTCTCGCGGACCCAGCGGTCGATGGTCTCCGGGTTGGCCTCGACCCACCCGTGGGTGCGGTCGGCCATGAGGTCGAGGAGAGGCAGGTGGCGGCCCTCCTCGAGGAGCTCGGCCAGGATCCGGCCCGCGGGCGGTCCCCACTTCGGCTCCGCGATCCGGGCGACGATGGTCCGCTCGATGATCGCCGTGGCGTCCTCGTCGCGCAGGACCGCCAGGACAGACCGGATCGCCTTGGCCGCCTGGTCGGAGGCGATCGCACGGTGGTCCTCCTCCTGGAGCCACTCGCCCGCCCGCGCGGGGATCCGGGCGCTGCGGACCTTCTCGCTGACCATCTCGGGATCGAGGAAGTTCTCGCCGACGAAGGTGCCCAGCGAGGTCCCCAGCTGGTCCTTCTTCTTGCGGATCAGCGCCGTGTGGGGGATGGGGATCCTCAGCGGGTGACGGAACAGCGCGGTGACCGCGAACCAGTCCGCGAGGCCACCGATCATCCCCGCCTCGGACGCCGCGCGCACGTACCCGGCCCACGCCCCGGCGCCGTTGGACAGCGAATACTCCGCGAAGAGGAAGATGATCCCGGCCACGACCAGGAACCCCGTCGCGACCAGCTTCATGCGGCGGAGCGCAGCCCTGCGCTCCGCGTCGGTCGCCGGGTCACCCGCGACCAGGGCGGAACCGCCCGCCGCGGCGACCGGGTCGAGCGTCAGTGTGCGTCCTTGCGCCCGTACTTGCGGAACCCGATCATGCACACCGCGAGGCCGATGACGAAGACGACGACGGTGGCCACGACCGCGGCCACGACCAGACCGAGGGACACGTCCATGTCGTCGGTGTAGAAGGCGAGCGCCGTGATGGGCAGACCCAGCATGCTCATCGCCAGCAGCATGATGGCCGAACCGGCGTAGATCTCGGTCGAGTACAGCGGGTAGGTGGGCGCCACCTCGGTCGCGTACTTCGGGTAGTACTCCTCGACGATGGCAGCACCAGTGTGCTCGAGGGTCTGACCGGCCATGATGTCGTCCTCTTTCGTCTACTACCGATCCCGGACGCGGCGGCCCGGGAGTTGCTTGACCCGATTCTATTGGAACCTCAGGTCCCGCGGGCAACCGCCCGGCGGATTCGTCGCGCCGCGGTGACCAGGTTGCGCAGACTCGGCTCCAACTGCCATGTGTAGCGGGTCTTGAGCCCGCCGTCCGGGACCGCCCAGAGGCGGTCCACCCCCACCGCCGCCACCGCCTCGAGCAGCCTCTCGTGCAGCAGGTCGATGTCCGGGACGAAACCGGATCGAGACTCGTACACACCCGGGGCCACCTGCCGCGTGAGGGTGTGGTCGGTGAGGGCGTCGAGGACCCAGTCGATCGACCGGGTCGCGACGATCGCGGTCACGTCCGCGTCGAGCCCCTCGATCGCCTCCTTCATCACCTGGAGCGACGAGTAGCTCAGGTGCGTGTGGATCTGGGTGTCCGGCCGGGCACCCGCCGACGCCAGGCGGAACGTCGCCACCGCCCACTCGAGATAGGCCCGCCTGTCCGCGCCCCGCCGCGGCAGCAGCTCGCGGATGGCCGGCTCGTCGATCTGGACGATCGCCAGCCCCGCCTCCTCCAGGTCCGCCACCTCGTCGCGGATCACCAGCGCCAGCTGGGTGGCCACCTCGGGCAGCGCGAGGTCCGTCCGACAGAAGGACCGGGCGAGCATCGTCACCGGCCCCGTCACCATCCCCTTGACCGGCCGGTCGGTCAGGGTCTGCGCGTACCCCGTCCACTCGACCGTCATGGGCGCGGGCCGGGCCACGTCCCCGTACAGGATGGGCGGGCGCACACACCGGGACCCGTAGGACTGCACCCACCCGTGCCGGGTCGCGGCGAACCCGTCGAGCAGTTCCGCGAAGTACTGCACCATGTCGTTGCGCTCGACCTCACCGTGGACCAGGACGTCCAGGCCGATGTCCTCCTGCAGCCGGATCACCGAGGCGATCTCCTCCCGCAGGTAACCGCAGTAGCGCTCGTAGTCGATCCGGCCGTCGGCCAGGTCCCGGCGTGCCCGACGGATCTGTACCGTCTGCGGGAACGAGCCGAGGGTCGCGGTGGGGAGGATCGGCAGCCTCAGACGCTCCGCCTGCAGAGGCGCCCGCTCCGCGTAGGGCATGCGGACCTTGTCGTCGTCGTCCACCGACGCCGTCCTGGCACGCACGTCCTCCCTGCGCGCACCGGGCCGCACCGGCAGCGGCCGCCAGCGCGGCGTGGGCCCGTCCACCAGCGCGTCCGCCAGTGACACCACCTCGGCGACCTTCTGTCGCGCGAAGGCCAGCGCGTCCTCGAGTTCCGCGGGCAGGTCCACCTCGGCCCCGACGTCGTAGGGCACGTGGAGCAGCGTGCAGGACGTCGAGACCACCAGGTCGGCGAAGGTGGCCTTGAGCTGCCTCAGATAGTCCAGGACCTCGAACTTGTCCGTGCGCCAGACGTTCTGGCCGTCGACCACGCCGGCGTAGAGCCGCTTTCCGGCCAGTCCCGGGATCGCCGCGAGTTCGTCCGCGGGCCGGTAGCCGTGGACCAGATCCAGACCGATCGCCTCGATCCCCGTGGACGCGAGCGCGGGCAGCGCCCCGGCCAGGTCCCCGTACTGTCCCGTCACCAGGATCCGCGGGCGGGTGGGGGCCGCGGACAGCCGGTCGTAGGCGTGCCGGACCTGCTCGACCTCGGCCGGCGTGCGCTCCATGGTCATGCAGGGTTCGTCGAACTGCACGCACGTGACGCCCGCCCCCGCCAGCGCCTCCAGCAGGGCCTCGTACTGCTCGAGCACCCGGTCGAGCAGCGCGATCGGCCGGAAGCCGGGGGCGGCGGTGGGTGCGGGCTTGCTCAGCAGCAGCAGCGACACCGGGCCGGTGATCACGGGCCGGATGTCGACCCCCAGCTCGTGGGCGCGGGCGACCTCCGCCAGCAACTCCGCCGGTCGCAGGCCCAGGACGGAGGAGTCCTCGAACTCGGGCTGGCGGTAGTGGTACGGGGTGCCCTGCAGGGCGACCAGTTCCAGGGGCGCCACGTCGGCACGGCCGCGGGCGAGCGCGAACTGCGTGTCCAGCGGGGACAGATCGCGGACCAGGTCCCGGAAGCGGTGCGGGACGGCGCCGATCAGCAGGGCGTCGTCCAGGACGTGGTCGTAGAAGGAGAAGGTGTGTCCCGGGATCTGCGTGATCCCGGTCTCGCGGAGCTCCTGCCAGGTCGACTCCCGGATCCGGCGCCCCACGGCGAGGAGTTCGGACCGGGTGCCGTCGCCGTGCCAGTACCGCTCCAGCGCGCGTTTGAGCTCGCGGCGCGGGCCGATCCGCGGATACCCCAGCACGCTGGACGCACGGCTGAGAGCGAGGTGCGAGCGTTCGAGCTCCGGGGCCACGGCGGTCAGCGGGCGGCTCGGGCGGCGGCGCGGGGGACGTCGTACCGATAGAAGCCGTGGCCGCTCTTCTTCCCCAGCCGTCCGGCCTCGACCATGCGCAGCAGCAGGGGTGGCGGGGCGTACAGCGGCTCGCGGAACTCGGTGTACATCGAGTCCGCGATCGCCTTGACCGTGTCCAGCCCCACGAGGTCGGCCAGGGAGAGCGGGCCCATCGGGTGGGCGCACCCCAGCACCATGGCCTTGTCGATGTCCTCCGGGGTGGCGAAGCCGGATTCGGCCATCCTGATGGCCGAGAGCAGGAAGGGCACGAGGAGCGCGTTGACCACGGCTCCGGACCTGTCCGCGGAGTGGACCACCTGCTTGCCCAGGACCTGTTCGGCGAACCCCTCGGCGCGCTCGCGGACGGACTCCCCCGTCTCCAGCGTGCTCACCAGCTCGACCAGCGGGAGCACCGGGACGGGGTTGAAGAAGTGCATGCCGATCACGCGCCGGGGCCGCGCGGTGCACGCGCCGAGCTTCATGATCGGGATGGAGGAGGTGTTGGAGGCCAGGACCGCCTCCGGATCGGTGACCACCTCGTCGAGTTCACGGAACACGGCCGTCTTGGCCGCCTCGTCCTCGACGATCGCCTCGATCACCAACTGTCGATCGGCGAAGTCCCCGAGGTCGGTGGTGAACCGCAGCCGCAGAGCGGCCTGGTCACGCTCGCGCCGGGTGATCTTCCCGGAGGACACGCCCCTGTCGAGCGAGGAGAGGATGCGGGACCGGCCCGCGGCGGTGAGTTCCCGGGTGGACTCCCACACCAGGACGTCGACGTGGGCGCGGGCGCAGACCTCGGCGATCCCGGCCCCCATCTGGCCTGCACCGACCACTCCCACGCGGGTGATCGACCCCTGTCCCGGGGCTACCTCGCGGGTGGTGGGCATGTGCGACACGTCCTTCTTCGAACCTGGGGACCGCTCACGGGCGTTGCCCGGGAGTGCGTGAGACACACGCGGGGGCCGGGGCCGCCTCGAGGAGACGGCCGCGGCCCCCGGTGTGTTCACGCCACTGTGCGTATCGCCCTACGAGCGGGCGACGCGGGAGGTCAGTGGAACTGACCCTCCTCGGTGGAGCCCTTCAGCGCCGCGGTGGACGTGTTGGGGTCGACCGTGGTGGCGATGCGGTCGAAGTAACCGGAACCGACCTCACGCTGGTGCTTGATGGCGGTGAAGCCACGCTCCTTGGCGGCCTTGAACTCGCGCTCCTGCAGCTCGACGAACGAGGTCATCTGGTTGCGGGCGTAGCCGTAGGCCAGATCGAACATGCCGTAGTTGAGGGAGTGGAAGCCGGCCAGGGTGATGAACTGGAACTTGAAGCCCATCGCGCCGAGCTCCTTCTGGAACTTGGCGATGGTGTCGTCGTCGAGGTTGGCCTTCCAGTTGAAGGAGGGCGAGCAGTTGTAGGACAGGAGCTGGTCCGGGAACTCGGACTTGACGCCCTCGGCGAACTTCTTGGCGTACTCGAGATCCGGGGTGCCGGTCTCCATCCAGATCATGTCGGCGAACGGGGCGTAGGCCTTCGCGCGCTCGATGCACGGCTCGATGCCGTTCTTGACGTGGTAGAAACCCTCGGGGGTGCGCTCACCGGTGATGAACGGGCGGTCACGCTCGTCCACATCGGAGGTGATGAGCGTGGCGGCCTCGGCGTCGGTGCGCGCGATGATGACCGACGGCACGTTGGCGACGTCGGAGGCCAGGCGGGCCGAGGTCAAGGTACGGATGTGCTGGCTGGTCGGGATGAGCACCTTGCCACCGAGGTGGCCGCACTTCTTCTCCGACGCGAGCTGATCCTCCCAGTGCACACCGGCGGCGCCGGCCGCGATCATGGCCTTCTGCAGCTCGTAGGCGTTGAGGGCGCCACCGAAGCCGGCCTCGGCGTCCGCGACGATCGGGGCGAGCCAGTTCTCCACCGAGGTGTCACCCTCGATGCGGGCGATCTCGTCGGCGCGCAGCAGCGCGTTGTTGATGCGGCGCACGACGGTCGGGACCGAGTTGGCCGGGTACAGCGACTGGTCCGGGTAGGTGTGGCCCGAGAGGTTGGCGTCGCCGGCGACCTGCCAGCCGGAGAGGTACACGGCCTCGAGGCCGGCACGGATCTGCTGGACGGCCTGGTTGCCGGTCAGCGCGCCGAGGGAGTTGACGAAGTCCTTGTTGTTGACCTTGTCCCAGAGGATCTCCGCGCCACGGCGGGCGAGGGTGTGCTCCTCGACGACGGTGCCCTGCAGCTCCGCCACCTGCTCGGCGGTGTAGTTGCGGGTGATGCCCTTCCAGCGGGGGTTGGTGTCCCAGTCCTGCTGGATCTCTGCAGCGGTACGTGCCTTGCCGACGTTCGACATCGCGACTCTTTTCTGTCTCGGGGGCGGACCCGGCTTCGCACAATTGCGAGCGCGGCGTCCTGTACCTGGAAAGGATGCCACACGCATCGCAGCCCGTCTACCTGGGAATTGTGCGAATCTGGCGAGTTTCCTTGCATTGCTTGCGAACTTTGCGAAGAATGTGGGGCACACCACCGACCCGCGGGAGCCATCGATGACCACGACTCACATGGGTGCTCGCCTGCGCCGCCTGCGCGAGGAGCACGGCCTCACCCAGGCCGCCTTCGCCGAGACGCTCGGGCTCTCGGCCAGCTACCTGAACCAGCTCGAGAAGGACGCGCGCCCGGTCACCTCCCGGGTGCTGGCCCGACTGTCGGAGGAGTACGGGGTCGACTCGACCTTCTTCGCCTCCGACGCCGACACCCGGCTGATCGCGGAGCTCACCGAGGCCCTGTCCGACCCCCAGGTGTCCACCGGGATCCCCGCGGGCGACGTGATCGACCTGGTCCGTGCCCACCCGTCGCTGGCGCGCGCCTTCGCCGTGTTGAACCAGCGGTACCGCAACTCCGCGGACCTCCTCGCGGCCCTCACCGAGAGCCGCAACGCCCTGTCCGACGAGGCGGACACCTTCGCGCTGGCCATGCCGCACGAGGAGGTGCGCGACTACTTCTACCAACGCCAGAACTACATCGACTCCCTGGACACCGCGGCCGAGGAGCTCACCACCCGGATCCGCATGAACCGCGGCGACGTCCGGGCCGAGCTGGAGAACCGGCTCGCCGAGATCCACGGCGTCAGGGTGGTGCGCCGCGTGGACCTGCCCGACGGGTTGTGGCACCGCTTCTCCGCCCGGGACCGCCGGTTGGACCTGTCGGCGCACCTGACCGGAGGGCAGCAGGCCTTCCGGGTGGCCTCCGAGCTCGCGTTCCTCGAGCACCGAGAGCTGCTCGACCAGCTCGTGGCCGACGGGGCCTTCAGCTCCCCCGCCGCCGGCGCCCTGGCCCAGCGCGGGCTGGCCAACTATTTCGCCGCGGCCGTACTCATGCCCTACCAGCGCTTCCTCGACACCGCCGAGGACTTCCGCTACGACGTCGAACGCCTGATGACGTTCTACGCGACGGGCTACGAGACCGTGTGCCACCGCCTGTCCACACTCCAGCGCCCGGGCGCCTCCGGGGTGCCCTTCAGCTTCGTGCGCGTCGACCGCGCGGGGAACATGTCCAAGCGGCAGTCGGCCTCCGGCGTCCACTTCACCACCTCGGGTGGCACCTGCCCGCTGTGGAACGTCTACGAGACCTTCTCCTTCCCGGGCAAGATCATGCGCCAGGTCGCGGAGTTGCCGGACGGGCGCCTGCACCTGTGGGTCTCACGGACCGTCACCACCCGGCCCATGCGGTTCGGGCAACCCCGCAAGACCTTCGCGATCGGTCTGGGCTGCGAGGCCCGTCACGCCCACCGCACCGTCTACGCGCAGGGACTCGACCTCGCCGATGCCGACGCCGCCACCAAGATCGGGTCAGGGTGTCGCATGTGCGAGCGGCCCGCCTGTCCGCAACGTGCCTTCCCGCCGCTGAACCGCACCCTCAAGGTGGACGCGCACCGGTCGTCGCTCTCGCCGTATCTGCTCGACGAACCCCACTCGCCGGCCGCCTCCCCTGCCCTACCCTGACGGCCATGAGCCAGCCGCACAGCACCGACAGCCATCCCCGCGACCCGGCCCGGCCCCGCATCCGCCCCGGCGGGTTCCTTGAACTCGGTCCGGTGGGCTGGGCCGTCAACCGCGTGGGCGCCCGCGTCACCGGCAGCCAGGACGTCCATCTGTTCGCCACGCTCGGCCGTGCGCGCCGGCTCTTCCCCGCGTGGCTGGCCTACTCGGGGATGATGATGCCGTTCGGGGTGCTCGACCGCCGGACCACGGAGCTGGTGATCCTGCGCGTGGCCCATCTGCGCGGCAGCGCCTACGAGCGGGCCCACCACGAGCGGATCGGCGCGCGGGTGGGGCTGAACGACGACGAGATCACCCGCACCCTGCGCGACCCCGCGGACGCCGGCTGGTCGGATCGGCTGCGCGCGGTGTTGACCGCGGTCGACGAGCTGGTGCGGACCAAGGACATCGCGGATGACACGTGGGCGGAGGTGGCGGCCCACCTGACGGAGGCGGAGCTGGTGGGTCTGGTGCAGCTGGTGGCGCAGTACGACGGACTGGCCACGTCCCTCCGGGCCCTGCGGATCCAGCCCGACCGCCCCCGCTGACCGCTCCCCTCAGCCCTCCACCGCGGCGAGCTCGGCACGGGACAGGCAGGCGCGGGCCCGCTCGTCCAGCCCCAGCGTGAGGGTCTGGCCGGCGGGTACGGTCACCGGCTGCCCCTGCACGGTGCACTCGAAGTCGGCGCCGTTGAGGTTGTCGATCGTGATCTCCGTGTGGGTGCACCGGACCTTCACGTGCGTCCCGCGCACGGTCAGCCGGAACGTCAACGCGCCCCACTCGGCGGGCACCCGGGGGTCGAACGAGATCTCGCCCCGGTAGTCGCGCATCCCGCCGAACCCGCTCACGAGCGCCGACCACACCCCGCCCGCGGAGGCCACGTGGATCCCGTGGGCGGCGTTGCCGTGCACGTCCGCCAGGTCCACCACCAGCGCCTTGGAGAAGTGCTCGAACGCCTCGTCGCAGTACCCGATCTCGGCGGCGATGATCGACTGCACGACCGCCGAGAGCGTCGAGTCGCCGGTGGTGAGCGGATCGTAGTACTCGAAGTTGGCCCGCTTCTGCTCCTCGGTGAACTCGTCGCCGCGGAGGAACATCGCCAGCACCACGTCGGCCTGCTTGAGGACCTGGTGGCGGTAGATCACCAGCGGGTGGAAGTGCAGCAGCAGCGGGCGGCGCGGGTGCTCCAGGTCCTGGTCCCAGACCTCCTTGGCCAGGAAGTCCTGGTCCTGGGGGTGCACTCCGAGCGCGTCGTCGTAGGCGATCACCATGTTCTCGGCGGCGCGCCGCCATTCCGCGATCTCGCCGTCGTCGATCTTCAGGCGGCGACAGATCCCCGCCCACCGGCCGTCACCCAGCTCGGCGATCCGCTTGCACGCGATCGCGGCGGCCACCAGGTTGAACCTCGCCATGGCGTTGGTGAACAGGTTGTTGTCCACCACGGTGGTGTACTCGTCGGGACCGGTGACGCCGTGGATGTTGAAGCATCCGTCGTCGGCGAAGAACCCGAGCGAGACCCACATCCGCGCGGTCTCCACCAGCACGTCCACGCCCTCGCGGATCATGAACTCCTGGTCCTCGGTGGCCCAGAGGTACTTGACCATGGCGTGCGCGATGTCGGCGTTGATGTGGTACTGCGCGGTGCCGGCCTCGTAGTAGGCGGAGGCCTCCTCGCCGTTGATCGTGCGCCACGGGTACAGCGCGCCGTTCACGGACAGGAAGCGTGCGCGGGCGCGGGCCTTGTCGAGCATCGAGTACCGGAAGCGCAGGGCGTTCCGGGCGAACCGCGGCATCGTGTAGGTGAGGAACGGCAGGACGTAGGTCTCGGTGTCCCAGAAGTAGTGACCGGAGTAGCCGCTGCCGGTGACGCCCTTCGCGGCGATCCCGTAGGTCTCGGCGCGGGCGGAGGCCTGCGCCAGCTGGAACAGGTTGAAGCGGATGGCCTGCTGGGTCTCGGGCGGGCCGTCCACCTCCACGTCCCCGCGATGCCAGAAGTGGTCGTACCAGTCGCGCTGCGTGCGCTGGAGGTCCTCGACGCCGCGGTCGCGCGCGCGGGACAGGGTGCGCGCGCACCGGTCGGCGAGCTCACCGGCGGGGACCTTTTCGGAGGTGTGGTACGCCGCCAGCTTGGTCAGCCTCAGGACGCGACCGGGGGTGGCGTGGGCGTGGTAGACGACCTTGGACGCGTCGTCGTCGCTCTCCACGCTCATGTCGACCTCGTCCTCGGTCTCCACCTCGTGGTCCACCGCCACGGCGATCGACATGCCCGAGTTGGCGCAGCGGTACCCGTGGACCTGGTAACCGCGCTGGCCGTCGGAGACCACCGGCTCGAGCACCCGGTGGTCGAGGCCGTCCGAGCGGCGCGGGTCGAAGCCCTCCGGCACGGTCTCGGCGGAGCGGTACTCGTCCTCGCCGTCCTGCCGGTTGAGCACCTGCGACGAGATCACCACCGGTGCGGGCTCGTCGGGCAGCTCGATCTCGTAGGTCATCACCGCGAGGTGCTTCTCCACCATCGAGACCATGCGGGTGGTGCGGATGACCACCTTCTTGCCGGCCGGCGTGCGCCAGACCAGCTCGCGCCGCAGGATGCCGTCGCGGAAGTCGATGCTGCGCTCGTAGTGCTCGAGGTCGGCCTCGCTCACCCGCAGCGGCTCGTCGTCCACGTAGATGCGGATCGTCTTGGTGTCGGGCGCGTCCACCATGGTCTGGCCCTCGCGCGCCAGACCGAACGCGTCCTCGGCGTGCTGGATGTGCCAGGTCTCGTGGAACCCGTTGACGTAGGTGCCGTGCGTGTGGGAATCACGGCCCTCCTCGGGGTTGCCGCGCATGCCCAGGTAGCCGTTGGCCACGGCGAACTGCGTCTCGGAGACCCCGAGCGGGGAGGCCTTGGGGTTGGTCTCCACCCAGCGCCACGGATCCGCGGGGTGGGTGGAGCGGTTGATCTCCGGCACCTCGAGGTGGCTGCGGAGGTTGACGCCGTAGGTCGTCCGGATGTTGCCGGGGACGGACTGGCCGATCGTGTCGTGGACCGGGCCGCGCCCGGGGGGGACGGGTGTCATGACCGTGCCCCCGTCAGCCCGGGGATCAACTCGGCCAGGTCGACGACGACGAGGTCGGCACCCTCCCGCAGCAGGACCTCGCGACCGGCGCCGCGGTCCACGCCGATGACGTGCGCGAACCCGCCGGCGGCACCGGCCTGCACGCCCGAGACGGCGTCCTCGATCACCACGCAGCGGTCCGCGGGCACGCCCAGCAGCTCGGCCCCCCGCAGGTACGTGTCGGGCCGGGGCTTGCCCGGGATGCCCTCGGCCTGCGCCACCAGCCCGTCGAGGATGACCTCGAAGCGGTCCCCCAGCCCCGCCGCCTCGAGCACGGGGCGGGCGTTCTTGGAGCTGGAGACCACGCAGGAGGCGATCCCGGCGGCGTCCAGGGCGTCGAGGTAGGCGACCGACCCGGGGTAGGCCTCGATCCCCTCGTCGAGCAGCTCACGGAAGACGATGTTCTTGCGCAGCCCCAGCCCGGTGATCGTGTCCGAGTCGGCCGACCCCTCGCCGTCACCCTCGTCGCCCTCGGGCAGCGTGAGGCCGCGCGCGGCGAGTATCGAGGCGATCCCCTCCACCCGCGGTTTGCCGTCGATGTAGCGGAAGTAGTCCTCGTCCGAGTAGGGGTCGATCCCGCGGTCGGCGAAGTACGCGGAGAACATCCGGTTCCACGCCTGCATGTGCTTCTCGGCCGTCGGGGTGATGACCCCGTCGAGGTCGAAGAGCACGGCATTAATGCCGTCATGGTCCATGTCGAATCCTGCTTCCGGGTCGGTGGGCCGATCGGGCTCGTCCGGTGACGCATCAAGGGTAGACACCCGGCGGCCGTATCGAACCCCTCACCTCCCCCCGTGCGGCCGATCTCACGCCCGGCGCGGACGGATGTGGGAGCCACCCGGCCTCCGCCCGGGAGGGACGCGTCGGGAGGGATGTGGGGTCCACCTGGCCTCCACGCGGGGCGGAATGCACTGTTGCCGGGTGCCCGGTGGCACTATGGTCGGTGACTCTGGACTAGAAGGAGAGAGATGCGACTTCGCACCCGCAATCCCCGCCGTGTCGCGATCGCCGGCCTCGCACTGGTCACCGCGGCCGCACTCACGGCCTGCACGTCGGACTCCGACGACTCCGGGAACGGTGACGCCTCGGGCGACACCCAGACCACGGCGACCATCGACGAGTCCGCACCCGAGGCGCCTCTCGACCAGCTGGTCCTGTCCGAGGGCGAGGCCCCCGGTGGCGGTGTGGTGCAGGTGATCGAGCCGGATCTCCTCCAGGAGGCCGTCGACAAGCTCGTCGCCGACCAGGGCAAGCAGCTCATGGAGGACCCGGCGTGCGACCGTGTCTCCCGCCTCGAGACGGTCTCCAACTTCGCGACCACCGACGGCTTGACCGCAGCGGTGCGGTACAAGCAGTCGGAGGAGGACGACACCGAGCACCGCTTCGGGATCGGCATGGTCGGTCAGAGGCTCGACGACTTCATGGACCGCTCGTTGTACGAGGCGTGCACCTCCTCGCGGAGCTCGACCAACCCCGCCGTCGAGCTCGTGATGACCGTGGCGGACGCCCCGGCCATCGAGGGCACCGAGGGATTCCGGGTCACCAGCGACTTCATCACCACCCGGCCGGACGGCACCCGCTCGCTGAGCCGGGCCATCGCGATCCACGGCTTCACCCGTGACACCACCGTAAGTGTCGAGTACGCGGCCCGCGGCAACAACCCGGCTGCGGACCCGGTCCTGCCCTCCGCGGCCGGCGCCCTGGACGCCATCTACGAGGCGCAGATGGCCAAGATCGTCGTGGCCGAGTAGGCCCCTCGACCGTCGTCGGCGCCCCAGCCATCGAGAAGAGCGTTCCGCGCACGTCGCCCGAGAGGCGGTGCGCGGAACGCTCTTTTCGTTGACCGCTGCCCGGTGAGTGCGGGCCCGGCCGGGTCAGGGCCGGGCCGGCGCCCCTAGAGGTTGATCATGTGGCCACTGACGCCCTCGACGGCCTCCTTCATGGCCTCCGAGAGGGTCGGGTGGGTGTGCACGTTGCGTGCCACGTCCTCGGCGGTGAGGTCCCACATCTGCGCCAGGGTCAGCTCGGGCAGCAGCTCGGAGACGTCGGGGCCGATGAGGTGGGCACCGAGCAGTTCGCCGTGCGTGCCGTCGGCCACGACCTTGACGAACCCGACCGCATGGCCGAGCCCGTGCGCCTTGCCGTTGGCGGAGAACGGGAACTTGCCCACCTTGACGTCGTAGCCCTCGTCGCGGGCCTGGGCCTCGGTCAGCCCGAACGAGGCCACCTGCGGCTGGCAGAACGTCGCGCGCGGCATCATCCGGTAGTCACCCAGGGTCTGCGTCTGGGCGCCGGCCATGGTCTCGGCGGCCACGACTCCCTGCGCCTCGGCCACGTGGGCCAGCTGCAGCTTGGCGGTGACGTCGCCGAGGGCGTAGATGCCCTTGACGTTGGTCCGCATGTTGTCGTCGATGGCGATGGCGCCGCGGTCGGTGAGCTCGACACCGGTCTTGTCCAGGCCGTAGCCCTCCACCCGGGGCGCGAACCCCACGGCCATCAGCACCTTGTCCACGGTCACGGTCTGGGACTTGCCCTCCTCACCGTTCTTCTCGACCTCCACCTCCACCGAGTCGCCGTTGTCGGTGACCTTGGTGGTCTTGTGCCCGGTGAGGACCTTGACGCCGAGCTTCTTGTAGTGCTTGGCGATCTCCTTGGAGACCTCCTCGTCCTCGTTCGGCAGGAGACGGTCCATGAACTCGACGATCGTCACCTCGACGCCGTAGTTGGACATGACGTAGGCGAACTCCATGCCGATGGCCCCGGCGCCGACGATCACGACGGAATCCGGGAGCTCGCGGGAGAGGATCTGGTCCTCGTAGTCCACCACGTTCTCGCTCAGCTCGATCCCGGGCAGCGTCTTGACCACGGAACCGGTGGCGATGATGCAGTTGTCGAACGTGTACGAGGTGCCGTCGACCTCGATCGTCTTGTCGTCGGTGAAGGTGCCGAAGCCGTCGATCTCGGTGATCTTGTTCTTCTTCATGAGGAAGTGGACACCCTTGACGATGTTGTCCGAGACCTTGCGGCTGCGGTCGTGGGCCACCCCGTAGTCGAAGGAGACGTCCCCGGAGATCCCGAACGTCTTGGCGTCACGCAGCACCGTGTTGGCCAGCTCGGCGTTGCGCAGCAGCGCCTTCGAGGGGATGCACCCGACGTTGAGGCACACACCGCCCCAGTATTTCTCCTCGATCACGGCCACCTTGAGGCCGAGCTGCGAGGCGCGGATCGCGGCGACGTAGCCACCGGGGCCCGCGCCGAGGACGATGAGGTCGTAATGAGTGTCAGCCACGACACACAGGGTAGCGCTCCCGACGGCCGCCGAGCGGCGGAGCGGCGTGGAACCCCACCCGAAATGAGCGTCGCCGCCTCCTCCCGGGGGGAGGGGCGGCGACGGTGCCCGAGTGGGGCGAGCTCAGGACAGGTTGCCCAGGACCGACTTGAGAGCCGAGGCGACGATGTCGCCGACGGTCTCGGCGATCATGTCGGTGATGTTGCCGGTGGCGCTGCCGCCGCTGAGCGAACCGGAATCGCCCGAGCCGGTGCTGAGGATGTCGGTGAGGGAACCCATTGTGTATCTCCGTTTATCGAGTGCATCCCCGAGGATTTCGAGAATGGCCGGGTCAGGCGACCCCTGCATGGCGTTGATGGTACTGACGCTACGGCCCGGTAACAAGAGCCTGTGGATTTCTTACACCGGTTCAGTTGCCGACGGGCCGCACACGGCATCATCGGGGCATGAACTCATCCGCGTCGCCCGATCCGTTCCTGCATCTCGAGGACGTCGACTCCGCCGGGGCCCTCGAGTGGGTCCGGGACCGGAGCGACCGGACCGTTGCGGAGCTCGCCTCCGGGCCGGAGGCCGAGACGGCGTACGCCCGCGCCCTGGAGATCCTCGACGCCTCGGACCGCATCGCGTGGCCGGTCCTGCGCGGCCGCCACGCCTACACCCTCTGGCGGGACGCCGACCATCCCCGCGGTCTGTGGCGACGGGTGCCGTGGTCCGTGCTCTCGCGTGGTGCCCCGGGCGTCGACCACCCGGCCTGGGAGACCCTGGTGGACGTGGACGCCCTGGCCGCCGAGGAGGGGGTCAACTGGGTCTACTCGGGCACCGTGGTCCGGCGCCCCGCGGACGACAGGGCGCTCATCCGGCTCTCCCGCGGGGGCGCGGACGCGGTGGAGGTCCGCGAGTTCGATCTGACCGCCCGCCGATTCGTCCCGGAGTCCGAGGGCGGGTTCCGGTTGTCCGAGGCCAAGAGCTCGGTGTCCTGGGTGGACCGGGACACCCTGCTGCTGTCCTCGCCGCTGGACCCCGGCGGGTCGGACGCCACCGACTCCGGCTACCCCCGCCTGGCGCGGCTGTGGCGTCGCGGGACCGACCCGCTCAGCGCGCCGGTGATCTTCTCCGGACGATCGGAGGACGTGGCGGTGGGCGCCGCGTACGACCTCACCTCGGGCCGCTACACGGCCAGCCGTGCCCCCGACTTCCACACCTCCGAGGAGTGGTTCTGGTCCCCGGGGGTCGATCCCTCGACCACCGCACCCCACCGACTCCCGGTCCCCGAGGACTGCCGCGTGGAGTCGTGCGGGGACTGGCTGCTGCTGCGGCCGCGCACCGATCTCGAGGTCGCCGGACGCACCCACGCCGGCGGGTCGGTCCTCGTGCTGCCGTGGGCCGCGATCGACGCCGACCCCTCGCGGTTGCCCGAGCCCGTCGTCCTGTTCTCCCCCACCCCCTCCACCACGGTCGAGGACGTGACCTGGGGCCGGGGCCGGATCCTGCTGACGATCCTCGACGACACCGAGTCCCGCCTCGAGGCGTACACGATCCCCGACGCCGCGGACGGGGCCTGGGAGCCCCGCCCCGTCGAGGGCTTACCGGACCACGTGTCGGTGGACGTGCTGTCCTGCGACCGCCTGTCCGGCGCCGACGCAGGCGGCGGAATGGACGACGACGAGCGCCCACACCCCGACGACGCCGTCCTCGCGGTGTCCGGGCCGATCGTGCCGCCGTCGCTGGTGCTGCTGCGCGCGGACGGCTCCACCACGACGCTCGGGTCCACCCCCGACCGGTTCGACACCACCGGCATCGAGGTCACCCGGCACACAGCGGTCAGCGACGACGGCACCCGCGTGCCCTACACCGTGATGCGCGGCCCCGGCCCCGACGGGCCGAGGCCGACCATCCTCTACGGATACGGCGGCTTCGAGGTGTCCATGCGGCCGTCGTACGCGGCGCTGCGTGGGGCGCTCTGGCTCACCGGGGGCGGCGTCTACGTGGTCGCGGGGATCCGCGGCGGGGGCGAGTACGGACCCGCCTGGCACAAGGCCGCCGTCCGCGAGAACCGCCCCCGCGCGTTCGAGGACTTCGCGGCCGTGGCCCGGGCCCTCGTCTCCACAGGGGTGACCACCCGCGATCAGCTCGGCGCGACCGGCGGGTCCAACGGGGGGCTGCTCATGGGCGTCATGCTCACGCGTTATCCGGAACTGTTCGGCGCGATCGCGATCGCGGTCCCGCTGCTGGACATGCGGCGCTACCACCTGCTGTTGGCCGGCGCGTCCTGGATGGCCGAGTACGGCGACCCCGACTCCGCGGACTGGGACGACTTCCTGGGCGCGTACTCGCCGTACCAGCACGTCGAACCCGCCTCGGATCGTCCCTACCCCCCGGTGCTCATGACCACCTCGACGCGGGACGACCGCGTGCACCCGGGGCACGCCCGCAAGATGACGGCCGCACTCGAGGCCGCCGGGCACGAGGTCGCGTACTACGAGAACGTCGAGGGCGGGCACGCCGGCGCCGCGGACAACTCGCAGGAGGCCCGGAAAGCGGTCCTCACCTACGAGTTCTTCAGGCGTCGGCTCCCTCGTCGTCGTCCCGTGACGGGCTGAGCGCCACCTCCCGGTCCATCCACGCCAGCACCCGGGTGACCACCTCGGCGGGCTTGCGCGCCCACGTGTTGTGGCCGAGCGCCTCCGGCTCCACCTCGAGGCTCGTCCGGGCGGCTGGCAGCATCGCCAGCAGGCCACGGGCCGCGCTCTCGGGGGCGAGCGGGTCCTCGGCGATGACCACCGAGAGCGCCGGGACCGTGACGCGGGCCAGGCCCGCCCGGTAGTCGAGGTCGGCGCGCGCCGGCTGCATGTCGCCCCGGGCCGCGAGGCGGGACCAGTCACTGATGCGCTCGGCCGGGATCCTCCCGCTCGCGCCGAAGAACTGTCCGGGGACGTGTCCGGCCAGCCACCCGATGGTGGGGAGCAGGATCGCGCCCAACCGCAGTCGCCGGCCCACGCGCCGGGGATACCCGCGGTGGAACGGGGACTGCGCCGCCACCGCGACCAGGCCCACCACCCGGGGGTCGTGCCGCGCCAGGTGATACACCCCGATCTGGGCGCCCATGCTGTGGCCCAGCAGCACCACGCTCCGAGTCCCCAGCTCGCGCTGCATGGCGTCCAGCGCCAGCGGCACGTCCTCGGCGGCGCTCTCGTGGTAGCCCGCCGCTGCACCGCCGCGGCCGATGCGGTGGGTGCTCTCGCCCTGGCCCCGCAGTTCCGTGATCGCCACGTCCACGCCCTCGGCGGCCAGTGCGCGGGCCAGCGGGAGGTAGTACCGGGCGCCGACGGCGATGCCGGGCAGGACCAGCACGGCGGGCCTGTCGGAGTCCCGCTGGTCGGCCTCCACCATCAACAGCGGACTCGTGCTGCCGTCCGCGTGCCGGAGCTCGGTCCGCCGCGGGTCGTCGGTCTTGGTCATGCGTACAGGATGCCGCAGTCCCCTGCCCACACCGCACCCGGCCCGACGTGACCACGCGCACGCTGCACGCCCACGGACGACGACGGACCCCGCCCCACTCGGATGGTGGGACGGGGTCCGTCGGAGCCGGGACCCGGGGGCGCCGGCGCGTCAGCCGATCAGATCGGGCCGTAGCGCGCGTTCATCGCCTGGGCCATCATCGGCCAGGACTGCTTGAGGTCGTCCTCCCAGTAGCCCCACGAGTGCGTGCCGTTGGGCGCGAAGTCGAACTGGGCCGGGATCTGCAGCTCGCCGAAGCGGCGGGCGAGGTTGGCCGTGCAGTACTGCGTGGCCGCCTCGATGATGCCGCCGACGATCGCCTGGTTGGCGAGGGCCGGGATGCTGTTGCGCAGACGCCAGTTCTCCAGCGACTCGTGCGGGCCGGGCAGGCCGTTGCCGGTGGAGATGAACATGGCCGGCAGGGTGCCGTTGTCGCGCTGGGCGACGAACTTGTGCGCCTGGGCGACCGGGTCGTTGGCCACCCAGCCCGGACCCGGGTAGGGGCCCCACATGTTGTCGAGGTTCGCGCCGCCACGCATGCCGGTGACGATGTTGATGAACTGGTAGCCGATCGGGGTCGACGTCTCGGCACAACCCGAGTACGAGCCGATGGCCTGGAAGCGGCCCGGGTGGTTCTGGGCGATCGTCAGGACCGAGGTGGCGGTCATCGAGATCGCGGCGAGGCTGCGCTTGCGGTTCGGGTAGTTGCCGCCGTACCGGCCCTCGAAGAGGGTCGGGAGCTCCTGCGCGAGGTAGGTCTCGAACGCCATCGGGCGGTTGGTCTCGCGGGCGTAGCGGGTCTGGACGTTGGGATCGTGACGCTGCCAGTCCGTGTAGTAGGAGAAGGCACCACCGATCGGGGTGACGGTCCAGACGTCCTTGTCGGACATGAAGGCCCGGACGTCCGACTGTGCCTGCCAGGTGGCCGAGTCCTCGCCGCCACCGGCGCCGTTGACCAGGTAGAGCACCGGCGCGCCGGCGTTACCGTCGCGGGGGCGCTGCACGATGTTCGGGACCTCGATGGCCATCTTGTCCGACCACACCGACACGATCAGTCGACCGTCGGGAAGCTGGGTCTCGACGACCTTGTTCTGGGCGGTGGCCTTGGTGTACTGGATGTTGCCACCCTGGGCCTGTGCCGTGCCCGTGGCAACGACGGGGACCATGGCCGCGGCGATGGCCGCTGCGGCGACCTTGGTGCCCAACCGGCCGCTCTTGACTGAACGCATATTCCGACGCCTAACCTTCTCGTTGTTCACAGACGGACCCGGGCAGACCCTCGCTTGACAGCTAACCCGATTCCCAGTAGTCACACAAGTCCCACTAAGCACACCCCTGGTGGAAGCGTGCCTACAGGACCGAGTCTTGCGCCCGCCGGGCACCATCCGAGGATGACATACCCGGGTGGCCCGCCGGTAACCGCGGAACCACCCTTGCGGCTCACGTCAACATTATCGACGCTACCCGGCCTCTTGTTACCGATATGAAGAAAATCCGATACACCCCTCGCGGCGCGTGGGCGGGCGCCACACCGGGGAGCACACGAGAAAGGGCCCCGGGCGAGGCCCGGAGCCCTTTGTCGATCAGCCGTACGACTCAGGCCATGAAGCCGGCGTCGAGGGCCTTCTGGAAGTCGCCACCGGCGAAGTAGCCGATGCCCTTGACGACGTTGTTGACGGCGCCGAGCAGGCCGCCCGCGAGGTCGACGAGACCCTTCGGGCCGAGCAGCTCGCCGACGGAACCGAGGTCGATACCCATGCTGTACTCCTATAGAGAGGTGTGGTCCGGACGGATCCGGGCCGAGATGATGTTCGGGGGGTCGGTTGCTTTACGCCGCAGCCGGGGCGGTGCGCCGGAGCGCGAGGATCTGAAGCAGATCAGAGGCCGGTGACGTCGACGTCGCCGCCCAGGCTGCCGAGTGCCGCCAGCGCGTCGAGGGTGCCCTCGCCCGTGACCGAACCCGTGAAGCTGACGACGCCGTCGATGAGGTTCTTGACCGCGGTGAGTGCGGCGCTGATGGCGCTGAAGTCAGGCATGTGTGTCTCCCTTTGAAAGTGGTGCCCCGGCTCATGGGGCCAGAGTCAGAGTAATCTGAGCGGCTCCGAAGTCAATTGTGACTTCCGTCTCCATTGAGACCGGGTGACGACGAGGCGAACTCAGGGCATCCTTAGTGGCGCAGATCACGGATGCGAGGAAATCCTAACATCCTGCGGTAACTGCGCAAACCACAAAAAGTCATGCGCATATTCTGTTTAGTTAGCTTCTGCTCATACACTGGTGCGCCACGCACGCTGTTCACCAGAACATCACCAAGAATTCTTTATCTTCGGTCCCTGACAAACGGGCTTGAACCGTCAACCGTCCCCGCACGCACAGATGCGGCCCGCGCGAGGGAGATCGCACGGGCCGCACCGGTGTGCTGGGGGCATGGCCGCCCTCAGCAGGCTCGGGTCACCACATCATGAAGCCTCCGGCGAGGGCCTCCTCGAAGTCGCCTCCGGTGAAGTAGGCCAGGCCGGAGAACAGGTCTCCGAAGGCGCCGAGGAAGTCGTTGACATAGCCGAGGGCGCCGCTGACGCCGGCGAGGGATCCGAACTCGGGGAACATGGTGTACTCCTAGGTCTGCTGGGTGGTTATCTCTGGAGGTGGGCTCTGGGATCAGTCGGCGCTGATGCTCGACACGGCATCGAAGAAGTCGTTCATGCCCCCCTCGCCCCCCAGCGACCCGGTGAATGTGACGACGGCTCCGAGGATGTCGGTGATGCCTCCGAAGAGGTCGGACAGCTGACCGAAGTCGGGCATGGTGTTCTCCGTTCTCGTGCGTTCACGGCACCCTTCGAGGCGCCTGACAGGAACACTAGAAAAGGACGCGTGTCCACCACAATGGGCGAAACGGCACCGTAACCGCAGGTCACAGGCTATTTACGCGGCGGGGGAAAGATGACGATCCTGTTACGGGACCGCCACCGCGGCCCAGGAGTGTCCGGCCCGCCGTGACCCTTCCGAGGGCACGCAGAAAAGGCCGTGGCCCGCACCGGGGTTCTCCGGTGCGGGCCACG
>NZ_JAALDZ010000254.1:0-1580 GCF_014145125.1 Dietzia sp. CQ4
GGCCGCCCCCGGGAACCCCCGGGGGCGGCCGCCTTTCGTCGTTCCGCCGCGAACGTAGGCACGGTCTTAGAGTTCTCAGTCCCGGATGGGCGAGGGTCTGAGGATCGGAGTGGAGCGCGGAAATCGCCGTACACTGCGAATATCGTGTTTAGGTAAGCCTTCCCATGCAAAGGTTAGGCTCGCCTTGCTTAAGGTGCTATCGTTGCCGCATGTTCAGACAGCGCTCAGGCTCGCTCCCGCTGGCCGTCGCCGCCATCCTGGCTCTCACGCTGACCTCGTGCGGGGTCGCGACCGGGCTCGGCGGCGACCCCGAGACGATCTCCGGGATCCCGCTGGCGTCGGAGGTCTCGGCGACCTCGGACCCGCGATCCTTCGCCGGCGAGCTCTCGCTGGAGTTGGTCGACGACCCGGTCGAACCCGTCACGACCGACCCGGTTCCGCAGCTGCCGGCCGTGGTCACGGACAACCAGGGAACCGTCGTCGAGGTCGCGGACGTCTCCCGGATCCTGCCCCTGGACGTCTACGGGACGCTCTCCCGCATCGTCTTCGAACTCGGGCTGGGGGACAACGTGATCGGCCGCGACATCTCGTCGGCCTTCCCCGAGATCTCCGATCGGCCCCTGGTGACGCAGGACGGGCATCAGCTCAACGCCGAGGCCATCCTCGCGCTCGACCCCAGTGTGATCATCACGGACACCTCGCTCGGTCCGTGGGACGTGATCCTGCAGCTCCGTGACGCAGGGATCCCCGTCGTCGTCGTCGACTCCCACCGGTCCCCGGACAACGTCGAGGCACTGACCCACTCCGTCGCCGACGGGCTCGGCGTGCCCGAGTTGGGGCGCGAACTGGGGGAGCGGACCCGCGCGAAGATCGTGGAGACCGAGGAGTCGATCGCCTCGATCGTGCCGGGGTCCGAGACCGCGCGGCTACGCACGGTCTTCCTCTACGCCCGTGGATCCGCCGGCGTCTACTACATGTTCGGCCAGGACAGCGGCGCGGACGAGTTGATCACCGCGGCCGGCGGATACGACGTGTCGACCGAGGTCGGGTGGAAGGGCGCCAAGCCGGCGAACGACGAGGGGCTCATCGCGGCTCAGCCGGACGTCATCGTCATGATGAGCAAGGGGCTCGAGTCCGTCGGTGGCGTCGACGGCCTTCTCGAGAAGTTCCCGGCCCTGGCCCAGACGCCGGCCGGCGCGAACCAGCGGGTCGTCGCGATGAACGACGACCTCGTGCTGTCGTTCGGCACCAGGACCCCCGCCGTGCTCAACGCGCTGGCGGTGGCCCTCTACGCCCCCGACGCGCTGTGACGCTCACAGCGGAGCGCCGCGAGCGGGCCGTGCAGCCCTCACCCGGTTCCCGACCCGCACGGACGGCCGGCGGGACCCACCGCCTGCTGACCGGTGGCCTTCTGGTCGCCGGGCTGGCGGCTGCACTCGGTGTCCTGGCCGTGGTGGCCGCGGCCTCGGGGCAGCTGTCCATCCCGGCGCCGGAGGTCGCGTCCGGATTCCTCCGCGGTCTCGGCATCGAACTGGGGCCCGCCGCGAGCCACCCCCGCGCCGACGCCACGCTGTGGAGCG
>NZ_JAALDZ010000255.1:0-4933 GCF_014145125.1 Dietzia sp. CQ4
ACGCCGGGGGGACGTGATCGAGGGCGCCGAGCAGCCGGGGGTCTTCCACGCCGGGACGGCCCGGGACGAGAACGGGCGACTGGTCTCGGCCGGGGGGCGGGTCCTGTCGGTCGTCGGGACCGGTCCCGACCTCGCCGCCGCGCGCGCGGAGGCCTACCGGATCCTCGACGGGGTCGAGCTGGGCGGCGGTCACTTCCGTCGCGACATCGGCCTGGCGGCCGAGGAGGGACACATCAGCATCCCGGGCTGACGGCGGCAGCCCGCCGGGCTGACGGCCGATCCGCCGTGCTGAACGCGTCCGTCCTCAACGAGCGTAGAGGGCCATGCGCGGCGCCTGCGCGACCAGCCAGGGGCTGAACGCGAACGGCGTCGCGTCGATGGCCTTGCGCACGTCCTCGGGCCGGGCCCAGTGGTGGGCACACACCTCGTCCGCCCGCGGGGCCAGGTCGGCGCGGATGCGGGCGGTGAACACGGGGCAGATCTCGTTCTCCACGATCCCGGAGTCGTCCACCGCCCGGTACCGGAAGTCCGGCAACGCCGGCTCGATCCCGTCCACGCGCGTCCCGAGTTCCTGTTCCGCCCGTCGCACTATCGCCTCGGCGGGGTCCTCGCCCGGTGCGGGGTGACCGCAGAACGAGTTGGTCCACACACCCGGCCAGGCGCGCTTGTGCAGCGCGCGACGGGTGAGCAGGACGCGGCCCTCCTCGTCGACCACGTGGCACGAGAACGCCAGATGCAGCGGGGTGTCGGTGGTGTGGACGGTGGCCTTGTCCGCGGTGCCGACGGGCTGGCCGTCCTCCGAGAGGAGGACCACGTACTCGGTGCCCGCGGGAGCGGAGGCGTCGGGGAGGGAGGACATGCCGCCAACCTTAGGCGCTCCGGGCCGGACGGGCCGCCGGGGACTCAGACGGCGAGGTCGCGGGCGATCACCAGTCGCTGGATCTGGTTGGTGCCCTCGAAGATCTGGGTGATCTTGGCCTCGCGCATGTACCGCTCCACGGGGAACTCCCGGGTGTAGCCGACGCCGCCGAGCACCTGGACCGCGTCCGTCGTGACCTTCATCGCCGCGTCCGTGGCGGTGAGCTTGGCGATCGAGGCCTGGCGGGAGTAGGGACGGCCGGCGTCCTTGCGTCGGGCGGCGTCGAGGTACGTGGCGCGGGCGGAGGTCACGGCCGCGGCCATGTCCGCCAGCAGGAAGCCCAGGCCCTGGTGGCCGATGATGGTCTTGCCGAACGCCTCGCGCTCATTGGCGTAGGCGACCGCGTCGTCGAGTGCCCGCTGCGCGATGCCGGTGGCCACCGCGGCGATCCCGAGCCGGCCCGAGTCCAGGGCGGAGAACGCGATGCGCAGTCCGTCGCCCTCGGCGCCCAGGAGACGGGCGGCGTCGACCCGGGCGCCCTCGTAGGCGGCGGTGGTGGTGGGGACGCCGTTCAGGCCCATCTTGTCCTCGGGCTTCCCGAACGTCAGGTTCTCGGTGTCGCGGGGGACCAGGAGACACGAGATGCCGCGGGACCCCTCGCCGGTGCGGACGAAGGGGTTGTACACGTCCGCGATCCCACCGTGCGTGATCCAGGACTTGGTGCCGGTGACCACGAACTCGTCACCCTCGCGCTCGGCGCGGCACCGCAGCGCCGCCGCGTCCGACCCGGCCTGTGGCTCCGAGAGCGAATACGCGCCGATCTGCTCGCCGGCGAGCATCCCGGGCAGCCACTCGGCCTTCTGCTCGTCGGAGCCGGCGGTGGCCAGGGGGAAGCAGGACAGACCGTGCACGCTCGTCGCGACGGCGACAGCCGCCCACCGGGCACCGAGCTCCTCCAGCACCTGCAGGTACACCTCGTACGGCTGGTCGCCGCCGCCGAACTCCTCCGGATAGGGCAGCCCCAGCAGGCCCACCTCGCCGAGTTGCGCGAAGAGCCCCTCGGGATAGGTGTGGTTCCGCTCGTGCTCGGCCGCGATCGGCTCGAGCAGCTTGTCCGCGACCGAGCGGGTCATGTCGAGGAGTTCGTACGCCTCGTCGCTGGGGAGCAGTCGGTCGACGGCCATGGGAGTCCTTCCGGGTACGTGCGGGAATCGTCGGGTGGTCCCATTAGAGTGCACGGCTCCGGAGCAGTCGTACCAGCCCCGAAAGCGGGGGTGCCCGTCGGTGGGTGGTGTGCGGCGGGCCTCTGCAGTAGTATCTGCAGACATGTCTGCAGATACGACCGAGACCACGCCGCCCACCGGTACGCCCCTGTCCCCGGACGAGTTCCTGGCGATCTACGACGTCCCCGGTGCGAGTGCGGCGGAGTTCCTGTGCGACCGCCACGACCCCGACGCCGTGGCCTTCACCGTGATCGACGCCGACCTGTCCGGTCGCGACATCACCTACGGCGAGCTGAAGGTCGGGAGCGAGAAGGTGGCCGCCGCCCTGGCGGCTCTCGGTGTGGGCGAGGGGGACCGGGTCGCCACGCTCATGGCCAAGTCCGCGGACCTGGTGTTCACGCTCATGGGGATCTGGCGCCTGGGCGCGGTGCACATGCCGCTGTTCACCGCGTTCGCCTGGCCCGCCATCGAGATGCGGATCACCGGCGGCGACGCCCGGGTGATCGTGTCCGACGCCGACCAGCGGGGGAAGCTCGAGAGCACATCCGTCCCGGTGGTCGTGGCCGGGCTGGCGGACTGCCCCGGTGCCCGGGAGGGAGACCTCGATCTCGACACGATCGTCGGCGACCAGGAGCCCGGTCGCGGCGCCGCGGTCACCGGCCCGGACGCCGGGATGGTGATGCTCTTCACCTCGGGCACCACCGGCACCCCCAAGGGGGTCGTCGTCCCCGTCCGCGCGCTCGCCGCGTTCCACCAGTACATCGAGACCGGTCTGGACGTGCGCGCCGACGACGTGTTCTGGAACGGTGCCGATCCGGGCTGGGCGTACGGCCTCTACTACGGCATCCTCGGTCCGCTGGCGGTGGGCCGCCGCAGCCTGCTCCTCCACGCCCGCTACACCCCGGAGTTGGCGTTCGCCGTCCTGCAGTACTACGGGGTCACCAACTTCGCGGCGGCGCCGACGGTCTACCGGACGATGCGCGCCAAGCGCGACATCGCGCCGGACGTGAGGCTCCGCCGGGCCTCCGCCGCCGGTGAGCCGCTCACCCCGGAGGTGATCGAGTGGTCGATCGAGCAGTTCGGTGTCGAGGTCCGGGACCAGTACGGCCAGACCGAGCACGGGATGTTCATCATCAACCCCTGGCACGACTCGCTGCGCGAGGACGTCCGTCCCGGGTCCATGGGAGTGCCGCTTCCCGGGTGGGGGTGCACCGTGCTCGCGGCCGACTCCGACGAGACCGCGCCGGTGGGGGAGCTCGGCCGGGTCGCGATCGACGTCCCCGCCAGCCCGCTCATGTGGTTCACGGGGTACCACGACGCGCCCGAGAAGACGGCCGAGCGGTTCAGCGCGGACGGCCGCTGGTACTACACGGGCGACGCGGCCAAGCTCGACGCCGACGGTCATTTCTACTTCTCCAGCCGCGACGACGACGTGATCATCATGTCCGGCTACCGGATCGGCCCGTTCGACGTGGAGTCCGTCCTGGCCAAGCACCCGGACGTGCTGGAGTCGGCGATCATCGGCGTCCCCGACGAACTGGCCGGTGAGGTACTCGAGGCGTACGTCGTGCTGCGCGAGGGTGTCGAGGGTGACGACGACAAGGCGGACGAACTGCAGAAGTGGGTCAAGACGGAGTTCGCGGCCCACGCGTTCCCCCGGAAGGTCCACTTCGCCCGTGAGCTGCCCAAGACGCCGTCGGGCAAGATCCAGCGGTTCCTGCTGCGCAAGGAGCGCGGGGCGAGATAGCGAGCGCGGAGCGGGGCTCCAACCGGGAGTTACGTACGGTCACATAAAGACGGTTCATGGGTCTATGCTCGGCCGATGAAAATCTCGCGAGGAGCGCGCGCCCTCGGCGCCGCCGCGCTGGCCGTCGTCGTCCCCCTCGTGTCCGCCACCGCGGCGGTGCCCGCGGCCGCGAACCCGGTGATCTCCTCCATCGCCCCGGACCCGTCGGTCCAGAGGGGAGCGGACGGCGCCTTCCACGTCTACGCGTCCTCGGACGACTGGTCGGACGGTGCCGGGTACCGGCTCGTCCCGCACTTCCGGTCCTTCGACCTGGTCGAGTGGGAGTACGTGGGGGACGCCTTCGGATCCCGTCCCTCGTGGGCACCGTCGGGGTCGTACCTGTGGGCGCCGGACGTCCACGTCACCGACGCCGGAGCGGTCATGTACTACACGACCGGCGGGCCGGCCCCCTGTATCGGGATGGCCACCGCGCCCGGGATCGAGGGCCCGTGGACCCACGGCGGTGCGCCGATCGTCTGCTACGGGGCCGACGCGCCCTATCGGGATCTGGATCCGATGGACCCCGAGGTGGTGTTCACGGCCGACGGCCCGGTCATGTTCATGGGGAACTTCGAGGGGATCCACGCGGTGCGGATGAACCCAGCGGGGACAGCTCTGATCGGCGACCCCGTCCTGGTGGCCGGTACGGGCGTCGAGGCCCCCGCCGTCGTCAGCCGCGAGGGCAGGACGCACCTGTTCACCAGTGCTGGGCTGTGTTGCAACGGCGAGCAGTCCCAGTACCGGGTGTTGGGTGGCCGCGCCGACGACGTGATGGGCCCGTACTCCGATCGGCAACAGCGCCCGTTGGTGCAGGGGCCGGGTTCCCCGCTGCCCGGCGACGTGATCCTCAAGGGTGACGCCGACTGGGTGGGACCGGGTCACGTGGACGTGACCACCGACGACGCGGGGCAGGACTGGATGCTCTATCACGCCGCCCCCCGTGGCAGCGCCGTGCTCCCCAACGGGGTGCAGCGGCGATACATGATGCTCGACCGCCTGGACTGGGTCGGCGGGTGGCCCGTGGTCGGGGACGGCACCCCGTCCTCGACCCGGTCCGCCGATCCC
>NZ_JAALDZ010000256.1:0-3491 GCF_014145125.1 Dietzia sp. CQ4
CCCGACGGCTGCGGGCGGGGGCCGGCGACTACGCCGACGGCTGCGGGCGGGGGCGCGGGGCCCGGCGACTACGCCGACGCGCCGGCCCTGAGCAGTCCGAGTTCGCGGTTGAGGTTGGCGTGCGCCTGCTTCTCCCACGCGTCGCGGCCGGCCCGCGTGAGGAAGACCGATCTCCGCTCGAGTAGCGCCTCCAGCGACGCGATCCGCCCGGCCACGAACCGCTCGCCCGGCACGTGCGCGAACTCGTGGCGGACGTCCTGCGTGTAGGTGTCGTACGTCTCCGGGTCGGCCCCCAGGACCGCGAGATCGGCATCGGACAGGACCGCGCCGTTGAGGTCCCCGGCCTCGACCCGGTGCCCGCCCATGAGCCGCACGAGGCGCGCCACCTCGCCGACGGGGGCGGCCGGGTCGAGTGCCTTCTCGGTGAACGCCGCCGACTTGTCGTTGTTCTCCGACTCCGTGGGGTCGAACACCGCGGTGTGGAACCACGCGGCCAGCCGGACGGCGGTCCCGTCGAACGCCTCGCCGTCCGACTCCAGGGCGTCGACCGCACGCAGCACCGCGCGCAGGTGCGTCTCGTTGTGGTAGCGACGCCGCGGTTCGTTCCACCGCTCGAGGAGATCCGAGCGCAGCCCGGGCGTGAGGAACTCGACCTCGGCGTCGAGGGGATCAACGGGTGCCGGACGGTCGGTATCCATGTCCCGATGCTACCGCCGGACCCCGTCTCATCTGCGCGAATCACCAACTGCGGCACCAGGACCGGCCCCCGCGCCTACTCCTCCAGGTCCGCTCCCGTACGCGGCGGGAACGCCGCCAACGCCTCCTGCTCGGCCGCGTCGAACATCCGGGCCCGCGACAGGAACCGCCTGCCGGTCGGGTTCTCGAGACTGAACCCCGAGCCCCGGCCCGGGACGGCGTCCAACACCAACTGCGTGTGCTTCCAGGTCTCGAACTGTGTGCCCGAGATCCACACGCGCACCCGGGTCGACGACGACGAGGAGGGCGTGCGCGCCTCGTCGTCGTCGCCCGGTGGTTCGGACCGGTCGGCTCCGGACGGACCGTCCGCGCCGAGGTCGACCTCTCCCACCAGCACGTCGCGCTGTCCCACTCGGAACTCACCGTCGGGGTAACACATGGGTGCCGACCCGTCGCAGCACCCGCCCGACTGGTGGAACATCACCGGGCCGTGCCGGCCGACGAGCTCACGGATGAGGTCGGCGGCCGGCTCGGTGACCACGACGCGGGGCGGGAGACCGGGCGGCGCCCCCTCCGGCGGGAGGGCGCGCGCCGCGATGGGCACGCTCCCGCCCGAGGGGAGTCCGCAGACGTCGTCCATGACCGGTCCCTCCTCTTCTGATCCGCCGCGGCTCAGAAGAAGCCCTGCGGCTTGCCCGAGTAGCTCACCAGCAGGCACTTGGTCTGCTGGTAGTGGTCGAGCATCATGCGGTGGTTCTCGCGCCCGATGCCGGACTGCTTGTAGCCGCCGAACGCCGCGTGGGCCGGGTACTGGTGGTAGGTGTTGGTCCACACCCGGCCGGCCTGGATGGTGCGACCGGCCCGGTAGGCGGTGGTGCCGTTGCGCGACCACACGCCGGCGCCCAGGCCGTAGAGCGTGTCGTTGGCGATCATCATGGCGTCGTCGAAGTCGGTGAACGAGCTCAGGGAGAGCACGGGCCCGAAGATCTCCTCCTGGAACAGCCGCATCTTGTTGTGGCCGCGGAAGACGGTCGGCTGCACGTAGAAGCCGCCCGCGAGATCGCCCTCGAGCTCCGCCCGTCCGCCGCCGGTGAGGACGTCCGCGCCCTCCTGCTTGCCGATGTCGATGTAGGACAGGATCTTCTCCAACTGGTCATTGGAGGCCTGCGCGCCGAGCATCGTGTCGGTGTCGAGCGGATTGCCCTGCGTGATCTTGTTGGTGCGCTCGATCGCGAGCTCGCTGAACTCGTCGAAGACCGACCTCTGCACGAGCGCGCGCGACGGGCACGTGCACACCTCGCCCTGGTTGAGGCCGAACATCGCGAATCCCTCGAGCGCGGCCTGACGGAAGTCGTCGTCGGCGTCCATGACGTCCTCGAAGAAGATGTTGGGGCTCTTGCCACCCAACTCGAGGGTCACCGGGATGAGGTTCTCCGAGGCGTACTGCATGATCAGGCGTCCGGTGGTGGTCTCACCGGTGAAGGCGACCTTGCGGATCCGGGGGTTGGAGGCCAGCGGCTTGCCGGCCTCGGTGCCGAATCCGTTGACCACGTTCACGACGCCGGGCGGGAGCAGGTCGCCGATCACGGACATGAGGAACAGGATCGACGCCGGGGTCTGCTCGGCGGGCTTGAGCACCACGCAGTTACCCGCGGCCAGGGCCGGGGCGAGCTTCCACACCGCCATGAGGACCGGGAAGTTCCACGGGATGATCTGTCCGACCACGCCGAGCGGCTCGTGGAAGTGGTACGCCACCGTGTCCTCGTCGATCTGCGAGATCCCGCCCTCCTGGGCGCGGATGCAGCCGGCGAAGTAGCGGAAGTGATCGATCGCCAGCGGGATGTCGGCGGCCAGGCACTCGCGGATCGGCTTGCCGTTGTCCCACGACTCGGCCAGCGCGATGGCCTCGAGGTTCTCCTCCATCCGGTCGGCGATCCGGAGCAGGACCAGCGAGCGCTCCGCGGCGGAGGTGGCGTTCCAGCCGGGGGCGGCGGCCCACGCGGCGTCCAGGGCCGCCTCGATGTCCTCGGACGTGCCGCGGCCGACCTCGCAGAAGACCTGGCCGGTGATCGGGGTGACGTTCTCGAAGTACTCGCCCTTGACGGGTGCCACCCACTCGCCGCCGATGAAATGGTCGTAGCGGCTCTTGTAGGACATCACCGAACCATCGGCGCCGGGCTGTGCGAAAACGGGCATCGTGCCCCTCCTTCTCCTCCGCGCGACCCCCGTGGTCGTCGCTGTGATGTAGGACACTATGCGCGGCGGGGTTGCAGCAACGTTGCACGACCGCCGGCCCGAGCCGATCGCGTGCGGCCACTGCCCGACCGGGCAGGGCACCACCCGTTCGACCTGCCGGAATCCACTGAATCCTCTCGCCGCGGACCTCCCGCTCGCCCTACCGTCTGCCCCCATGGAGACCACAGCGACCCGCGGGACGAGCCGGACGATCTCGGCGATCCGGGGCGGACCGGGCCGGCGCTTCGGGGTGTTCACCGTGATCGCCGACGACCGTCGGGTGCGGATCGGGCACGACCTCGACGACGACGAGGTCAGCGAGGCGCTGATCCCGGCCATGGCCCGCGACCTGCTCGCCACCGGGGTCCTGCACACCGTCGACGAGTTCCACCGGGCCGTGACCGCGCTCGTGACCTGCCGGGACGCGAGCTGGGAGGAGTGCTGGTCCGCCTACTACCGGTCGTCGATCTCGGCACTGGCCAGCGGCGTCTGCCCGTTCTCCCCGGTGCACGACCGGGCGGTGGCGGAGATGGTCGGCGACTCCGCGGTGGAGATCGGGT
>NZ_JAALDZ010000257.1:0-3247 GCF_014145125.1 Dietzia sp. CQ4
AGACGCCGGCTCCCGGGCGCGGCCCTGTCGGCCGCCGCCGGCCCCGCCGCCGGACCACCTGGCTGCGCTGGCTCAGCCCCGTCGTACTGATCCTCATCTGGCAGATCGCCGGAGCCACCGGCATCCTGCCGGAGCGGATCCTTCCCGCCCCGCAGCTCATCGCCTCCTCCGCACTGGAGCTCATCGCCTCAGGTGAGCTCGCCGACGCGCTGGCCGTCTCGAGCGTCCGCGTGGTCCAGGGGTTCGTCCTGGGGGCCGTGGCCGGACTCGTCCTGGGGGTGATCGTCGGAACCTCGCGGATCGCGGACGCCCTCGTCGACCCCCCGCTCCAGATGCTCCGCGCGTTGCCGCACCTCGGGCTGATACCGCTGTTCATCCTGTGGTTCGGCATCGGTGAGACCCCGAAGGTGCTGCTCATCGCACTCGGTGTGGTCTTCCCGATCTACCTCAACACGGCCTCGGGCCTGCGGCAGGTGGATCCCAGGCTGCAGGACATGGCGACGGTCTTCGGATTCAGCCGACGCCAGCGGCTCACCGAGGTGATCCTCCCGTCGATCGCGCCCCAGGTCCTGGTCGGCGTGCGGCAGTCGCTCGCGATCGCCTGGTTGACGCTCATCGTGGCCGAGCAGCTCAACGCCACCAACGGCATCGGCTACCTCATCATGAACGCCCGCGACTACTTCCGGATCGACGTGATCATCGTCGGCCTGGTCGTGTACGCGCTGCTCGGCATCCTCACGGACGCGGTGGTCCGCGTCGCCGAGGCCCGTGCGCTGCGCCACTACCGGTGACCACCGACCACCACCCAGGAGCCACAGTCATGACCACCACCCTCGCCCCCGCGGGCGCGCTGCGAGGTGTCACCCGCAGCTTCGGCGACACCGTCGTTCTCCGCGATCTCGACCTGACGATCCCCCGCGGCGACATCGTCGCCCTGCTCGGTCGGAGCGGTAGCGGCAAATCCACCGCGCTGCGGATCCTCGCCGGACTGGACCGGGAGCTCGACGGAGGGAGCGTCCACATCGAGGGCCCCCCGGCCGTCGTGTTCCAGGACTCCCGGCTGCTGCCCTGGCGCACCGTCGCCGAGAACGTCAGGCACGGCCTCAACCGGGTCGACGTCGGACGCGGGGAGAAGACCGACCGGGTCACCGGGATCCTCGCCGAGGTGGGGCTCGGGGGCCGCGAGGGCGCCTACCCGGGGGAACTCTCCGGCGGGCAGGCGCAGCGGACCTCGCTCGCCCGGGCGCTCGTCGCCGAGCCGTCGCTGTTGCTGCTCGACGAGCCCTTCGGCGCGCTCGACGCCCTCACCCGGCGCACCATGCACCGCCTCCTGCTGCGGCTGTGGGCGCACCACGGTCTCGGGGTCCTGCTGGTGACGCACGACGTCGACGAGGCGGTGGCCCTGGCCGACCGTGTGCTCGTCCTGGACGACGGCGTCGTCGGCCACACCGAGACCATCGACCGACCCCGCGGCGGGGGCGGGACGAGCCACCACCGCCGCCGCCTACTCGACGCGCTGGGCGTCGACCACACAGACGAGGACTACTCGATATGACCACCACACTCTCCCCGATCCACCGACGACCCGCGATCGGTGTCGCGCTGCTCGCGCTGGCGTTGATCGTGCTGCTCGTCGGCGCCGGGTGCACCACCCGCGACTCCGAGGCCGCGGCACCCGTCCCCGACCGGGTCGACCTCGCGGGCCTGTCCGACCTCGTCCTCCGGGTGGGCGACCAGAAGGGCGGCACCCAGGCCCTGCTCACCGCGGCGGGACAGCTCGACGACCTGCCGTACGAGGTCGAGTTCTCCACGTTCACCTCCGGGCCGCCGCAGGTGGAGGCGCTCAACGCCGGTCAGATCGACGTGGCCGTCACCGGTAACACCCCGCCCGTGTTCGGCGCGGCCGCCGGGGCGCGGGCGTCGATCGTCTCCGCCTACGCCAACGGCGGGGAGGGGGACCGGATCCTCGTCCCCGGGGACTCGTCCGTGCGGACCGTGGCCGACCTGGCGGGTCGGAAGGTGCTGGTGGCCAAGGGGACCTCCGCCCACGGGCATCTGCTTCTCCAGCTCCGCAGGGCCGGGGTCTCGCCGGAGTCCGTCGACCTGGTCTTCCTCCAGCCGGCCGAGGCGGGGTCCGCGTTCTCCCGCGGCGACGCCGACGCCTGGGCCATCTGGGATCCGTACACGGCCATCACGCAGACCACCACCGACGCCCGGACCATCGCGACCGCGGCGGAGGCGTCCAACGGATTCTGGTTCGGGCTCGCCTCCCACGACGCCCTCGCGGACGCGCGCCGCCAGACGGCGATCGCGGACCTCCTGGCCCGGCTGGCCGAGGCGGGGACCTGGAGCGCGGAGAACCCGGCGCGGTGGGCCGCGTTCTACGGTGAGGCGGTGGGGCTGACCCCCGAGGCCGCCGAGCTCTCGCAGAGTCGCAGCACCCGCCGACCGGTGGCGCTGGCGGACACGGTGCCCGGCGAGCAGGAACTCGCCGACGTCTTCACCGAGGACGGGCAGATCGCCGCCGTCGACGTGGACGCACTGGTCGACGACAGGTTCCAGGACGTGCTCGGGCCGGTGGTCGGGCCGCTGCCCGGGAGCTAGCGGACCGGGCCCGGCCGGGCTACGAGGTGATCCCGGACCAGAGTGTGGCGATCGCGGCCCAGCCGACCATCCCGACGGTGGAGTAGAGCGTCGCCCACATGAGCCCACCCACGGTGACCGCCGGCAGGTACCGGGTCAGCGGCATGCGCGTGAACCCGGCGGTGAAGTTGATCGCCGTCTGCACGCCCACGGTGAGGAAGGACAGCGGAACCGCGATCACCCCGTAGCGCGCGGACAGCCGCTGGGCCCGCTGCATGTGCCGCCCGTCCAGGTGGCGGGCGGCCTTCCGGCTCAGTCGCCCTCCGTTCAGCGCTCCCCGGCCTAGCCAGTAGGTGGCGTTGGCCCGCAGCATCACGATGACGAACAGCGCGCCGAAGGCGACGGCGAACGGCTGTTCCGAGATCCGGTCCATCAAGGCGCGGCGGCGGTGGAGGGCCCGGTCAGGCGGAGGGCTTGACGTCCATCACGACGTCGAACTCGAGGAGGGTGGCCCCCTCGGCGACGGGCTTGCCGTGCTGACCGGCGTGGGCGGTCCGGGCGTCGCCGTCGCGCCATGCGGCGAAGGACGCCTCGTCCTGCCAGGTGGTCACCACGAAGTAGCGCTCCTCTCCGGCGGTGGGGCGCAGCAGCTGGAAGCCGAGGA
>NZ_JAALDZ010000258.1:0-4632 GCF_014145125.1 Dietzia sp. CQ4
CCGGCGGCACGCGCCGCTGCCGTGGTGTGACGGTCGGCGAAGCGCGTCGGGTCCTGCCCCCCGAGCGCGGCCAGAGCGGCACGGGCGGCCCGGAGTGCCGCCTCCACGTCGTCCTCGCAGCCGACGAGCGGGGACACGCCGGCGTCGAGCAGTCGGTCCTGCAGATCCCGGAGGTCGTGCCGGCGCAGGGTCGCGTAGTCGACGAGGTTCAGGGCGCCCCCACGGTGGGTCGGGTCCACCCGCTCCATGTCCCGTGCCCGTCCGGCACGGCCGGGGCCGAGGTCTCCCAGGAGGGAATCGAGTTCGCGGGTCAGGTCGGAGTACACCCGCCCAGTCTCGCCGTCGGACGCCCGTCGGAACGCCCGGGAACCGAGGTGGAACGGCGAATTCACCTGCCGGACACCCCGTGGGGGTGACGGACCGGCTCTGAGACTGTAGGGTTCTGCTCAGTAGTTGAAAACGTACGTTGTATTTCTGTAGATCCACCGTTCTTGCGAGAGAACGATGCGGCACCGCAGGGAAACACACAGCACGCTCTCTGCTGCATCATCTGGTACTCCGACAAGCGGAGTACCGACTCTCGAAAGGACGCCAATATGGCTACCGGCACCGTGAAGTGGTTCAACGCTGACAAGGGCTTCGGCTTCATCGCCCCCGACGACGGCTCCGCCGACGTCTTCGCGCACTTCTCCGCCATCCAGGGCTCGGGCTACCGCTCGCTCGAGGAGAACCAGCAGGTCTCCTTCGACGTCGCGCAGGGCGCCAAGGGCCTGCAGGCGGAGAACATCACCCCGATGTGATCTGACGTCAGAGCGATCTGACGCCGCATCGACGTGAAGGGCCCGGCCCGGGAGAGATCCCGGCCGGGCCCTTCCGCATGTCCCGAGCACACACCCGCTGACGGGACCGCCTCCCCACCACAGGGTGTGTCTGCCATCCGCCCCTGGCCATGAACAGCGGCCCGCCCCACGGCTCACGCCGGAGTTCATGCCCGGGAGCGGATCGCGCCGAGGCGATCATCCGCGGGAGCGCCTGCCGCCGCCGAGGGGGCGAGCGGGGACGGCAGGGGCAGGCGCGGGGCGGAAAGGGCCGAGAAGGCCGGCTCCCCGGGACCTCAGATGGGGCAGGCCACGCCGCTACGGACGTGGCAGTCGTAACCGCCGGGGTTCTTGACCAGGTACTGCTGGTGATAGTCCTCGGCGTAGGCGAACTCGCCGGACCGGACCTCTCCGAGCATCCCGAACTCGGTGGTCAGGGGCCCGCGGCCGGCCGCGTCCAGTTCCTTCTCATAGGCGGCCCCCAGTCGACGGGCCGTCTCCAGTTGCGCGGTCGTGGTGGCGAACACCGCGGACCTGTACTGCGTCCCCATGTCGTTGCCCTGCCTCATGCCCTGGGTCGGGTCGTGCCACTCGAAGAACGTGGCGAGCAGTCGCTCGACCGGCAACACCTCGGGGTCGAACACCACCAGGACGGCCTCGGTGTGGCCCGTCGCCCCCGTGCAGGTCTCCTCGTAGGTGGGATTGGGTGTCCACCCGCCCGCGTAGCCGACGGCCGTGGTCCACACCCCCTCGAGCTGCCAGAGGATCTTCTCCGCACCCCAGAAGCAGCCCATCCCCAGCACCATCGTCTCGTACCCCTCGGGGAACGGCGGCACCATCGGGTTGCCGGTGACGATGTTGGTCGGCGCCACGGCGACCGGTTCGGACCTGCCCGGCAGAGCCGAGTCGGCGTCGATCACCTCGGTCGCCGGGCGCATCGTCGATTGTCTGATCGCGTCCTGTAGCCAGCCCATGGAGCCAGGGTAACCCCGCGGCGGCCGCGTGATCCGGACGTGATGTGACGAACACCATAGTTCGCGATAGGGTGGGCCGCAGATCGACCAGTGGGGAGCTCGACGTGACCGCTTCAAAGCCCGCCGCACAGCAGCTGCACGACATTCTCGACCGCGGCTCGTCCCAGCCCTTCGAGGGGTCGGGGTGCAGTGACCACGTCAGTCACCGGAACCTCGCCGTCAGCGTCCTCACCGCCGCCCTGCTGCTCCTCGCACTCATCGCGATCCTCGCCGTCTGATCGGCGGCCACCCCGTCACGCCAAGCCCTCGCGAGCGACCCTGACCAGTAGCGGAGCCCATGGCGCGCACTGGTCCTCCGGGAGTTGCGCGACGCCCCGGACCTCGGCGGACGTCAGCCAGCGGGCCTCGGCGATCTCCGCCCGGGGCTCCATGTCCTGTTCCGTCTCCGCGGCGAACACCTCGGAGACCAGCGTGAACCCGGGCTCGTTCGCCGTCGCGGTGTCGAACCGCCCGAGCGGGGTCAGGAGTTCCGGGGCGATCGTCAACCCCAGTTCCTCCCCGAGCTCGCGGACCGCGCAGGCCAGCGGGGACTCCCCCGGCTCCCACTTGCCTCCGGGGAGCATGAAGCGGTCCGTGCCCGTCTTGCGCACGGTCACCACGGCCCCGTCCGGCCGGGTCAGGACCACCGCGGAGACGGAGATGACGCGGACAGGGGTCGAACCGGAATGATCCACGCCTCCGATCATGGCAGGTCGGGCGGGTACCCACGGAGCCGCTGCGCCGGTGGCCGACACCGCCGGTGTGCGATCACTATGGTGGGAACCGGACGTCGTGACGGGCGCCATGGGCAGGTCCCACGCGCAGCCCGTCACCCAACTGAGAGGACTCACCACTATGGCCGAGTACGTTCTTCCCGACCTCGCCTACGACTACGGCGCGCTGGAGCCGCACATCTCCGCCGAGATCATGGAGCTCCACCACTCCAAGCACCACGCCACCTACGTCAAGGGCGCCAACGACGCGCTCGAGCAGCTCGCCGCCGCGCGCGAGGACGGCACCATCTCCACCAAGGCACCGCTGCTCAGCAAGAACCTGGCCTTCCACCTCGGTGGCCACACCAACCACTCGGTGTTCTGGCAGAACATGTCGCCCGACGGGGGCGACAAGCCCGAGGGCGAGCTGGCCTCCGCGATCGACGCCGAGTTCGGTTCGTTCGACAAGTTCCAGGCCCACTTCAACGCCGCCGCCACCACCCTGCAGGGGTCCGGCTGGGCGGTCCTGGGCTGGGACCACATCGGACAGCGCCTGATCATCCAGCAGCTGACCGACCAGCAGGGCAACATCTCGATCAACATGACCCCGCTGCTCATGCTGGACATGTGGGAGCACGCCTTCTACCTCCAGTACAAGAACGTCAAGCCGGACTACGTCAAGGCCTGGTGGAACGTCGTGAACTGGGCGGACGTCGCCGAGCGCTACGCCGCCGCCAGGAGCTGACCACCCCCAGCCGACGAACGGGCCCCCGTGCAGCCGCGCGGGGGCCCGTCCTCGTTCACAGGGGTACCCGTCCTCGTCGCCCGAGTACCCGTCCTCGTCCACCAGGGGCCCTCCCCGGTCAAGCGTCCAGTTGGGTACTCTGACGTCCCATGAGGTGACCAAGGTCACCAGCCGCCCGAGCACCCTGGGAGCCCGATGCCGATGTCTCACCACGTCACCGACCGCCACGGAGCCGGTCATCGCGTCATCCGGCGCCGCACCGTCCTCGGTGGGGCCGCCGCCCTCGGCAGTGTGGTCGCACTGCACTCCGTCCTGCCCGCGGTCGCGCCCGCGCAGGCCACCCGGATGTACGTGGGGCGGGGCATCGGCGACATGACCGGGGAATCCCTCGGGGCCGGGATGAACGGGTATGCCGACACCGAGCAGCACTCCGTGGGTCTGCATCTGCGGCAGCGGGCCCGGGCGTTCGTCTTCGCCGACTCGCCGTCGTCACCCAGGTTCGTCCACGTGACCGCCGAGATCGGGCTGATCTTCCAGTCCATCCAGCAGGAGGTCCTGCGACGCCTGTCCGCGGAGTTCGGCGACACCTATCACGAGGGGAACGTGGTCATCACGGCCACGCACACCCACGCCGCACCCGGCGGGACGTCCGGTCACCCGATGGTCGACCTGTCGATGCTCGGGTTCCGGCCCGTCACCTTCGACGCCAACTGCGCCGGGATCGTCGACGCCGTCAGAATGGCGCACCACGACCTCGCCCCGTCGAGCGTCGGGGTCACCACGGGCCACCTGTACGACGCGGGGGTCAACCGCTCCCGCGGCTCGTTCGACCGGGACACCGCCGACGAACGCGCGCACTTCCCCACCGGCATCGACCCCCGGTCACAGTCCCTGCAGATCACCAGGGGTGAACGGCTCGTCGGGGTGATCAACTGGTTCGCCTCGCACGCCACGTCCATGACCGCCGGCAACGCACTCTCCTCGTCGGACAACAAGGGGTACGCCGCCTGGCACTGGGAGCGCGAGGCCGCGGGCCAGGACTACCTGGCCGGCGGGACCCCGGCACTGGTGACCGCCTTCGCTCAGACCAACCCCGGCGACGTCAGCCCCAACCTCGACCTCGAACCCGGGCGGGGGCCGACGCCGGACGAGTGGCTCAACACCCGTATCAACGGCGAGCGGCAGTTCGCCGCCGCGCGCGACCAGGTGGGCCGGAACGTCCGCCCGCTCGGTGGCGGGATCGACGTCCGCCACCGCTGGGTCGACATGTCGGCGGTCGACGTGCGGCCGGAGTTCACCGGCGACGGCCGCACGCACCGGACCGCGGTGGCGGCCCTCGGCGC
>NZ_JAALDZ010000259.1:0-3046 GCF_014145125.1 Dietzia sp. CQ4
CTCCGCCGCGCGATCTCGGACGGCACCTTCCCCCCGGGCGCGCAGCTCGGCGAGGCCGCGCTGGCGCGTTCGCTCGGGGTGAGCCGCGGGCCGCTGCGGGAGGCCATGCAGCGGCTGACCCAGGAGGGGTTGCTCGTGTCGCACCGCAACCGGGGGCTCTTCGTCCCGGACCTCTCCGCCGAGGCGGTCGAGGACATGTACCTGTTGCGCACGACCGTCGAGACCGCCGCGCTGGACCGCGTGCTCGCGCTGGGGTGGGGAGTCGACACCGCCGACGCGCTCGACGCCGCCGTCGCCGCGATGGCGTCCCTCGCCGACGAGCCACGGTCGGAGGCCATGGTCGAGGCGGACCTGGACTTCCATCACGTCCTGGTCGAGGCGGCCCGGAGCCCCCGCCTGTCGCGGGTGCACGAGACCGTGCTGGTCGAGACGAGCATGTGTCTGCACGCCATGCGCGGCACCTACGCGGACGCCGAGTCCAGGCTCGCCGAACACCGCGCGATCGCCGACGCAGTGCGGGCCGGGGACCCGGATCGGGCCAGGGAGTTGCTGGTCGACCACATGAGGGACGGGCTCGCGCGGGTCCGCGAGGGCGGCGCGACCCGGTGAGTGGCGCGATCAGCGGGAGACCGCGAGCCCGCTGCGCATCGCCCACGCCACCGCCTGCGGTCTGGTGGTCACCCCGATCTTGCGGTAGGCCTCCCGGATGTAGGTCTTGACCGTGTTGATCGACAGGTAGCAGGCCGCGGCGATCTCCTCGTTGGACCGGCCCTGGGCGATCAGCGCGAGCATCTCCGACTCCCGGGGGGTCAGGCCCACGTCGCCGGTCGGCCACAGTCCGGGGGACGTGTCCTCGCCGTCGCGGCCGAGCAGGCGCACCCGCTCACCCGCCGCGACCCGTTCCACGGCCCCGAGCAGCTCCTCGCCGGACAGTGATTTGGAGAGATACCCCGTCGCCCCCGAGGCGAAGGCCTCGTCGACCGCGCGCGGATCCGTGACGAACGAGTAGACGGCCACGGCCCCGATCGCCGGGTCGAGGGCCATGGCCGAGCACCGGGCCTGCCAGTCGACCGGGGAGGCGAAGGTATCGAACAGCACCACGTCCACGGGCACACCTGCGCGGGAGCCGGGCCCGTTCACCACGACCTCCACGCGGCCGGGGTACGCGGCCAGCAGTGCGTGCACACCGGCGATGACCAGTGTGTAGTCGTTCTCCACCGAGACCCTGACCGACATCTGGAAACTTTAACAGTTGTGACCCGTCCCACCCCTGGGGGTGTGCCGAACTCCCTCGAGCGTGAATGAAGCTGGTTCCGACGGGGGGAGTGCCATGACGACCGCGACGAGAAGGATCGACGAACGATGGGCCTGGGCCGAGTACGGGATGTGCCAGGACGTACCGGACCTGTTCTACAACTCCGAGAACGAGTCGAGGAGCCTGCGCCGGCGTAAGGAGACGGCGGCCAAGAAGCTCTGCGCGCAGTGCCCGGTCATCCAACAGTGCCGCGCGCACGCCGTGGCCCACCGCGAGCTGTACGGCGTCTGGGGCGGGATGTCCGAGGCCGAGCGGCACCGGCTCGCCGGGCGGGTCCGCACCGGCTGACCGCCCACCGGCTGACCGCCCACCGGCTTCCGCCTTCCGCCGAACCGACCACCGGCGGAGGGCGTCAGGCGATCAGCGCACCGGGATCGCGACGAGCTTGGTCTCCACGAACTCCTCGATCCCGGTGAGTCCGCCCTCGCGGCCGAGCCCGGACTGCTTGATGCCACCGAACGGCGCGGCCGGGTTGGAGACGATCCCGGTGTTGACGCCCACCATTCCCGCCTGAAGGCGCTCGGACATGGTCATCGCGCGGTCCAGGTTCTCGGTCATCACGTAAGAGACCAGGCCGAACTCGGTGTCGTTGGCCAGGGCCACCGCCTCGTCGTCGGAGTCGAACGGGATCAGGGCGGCCACGGGACCGAAGATCTCGGTGGACATCAGGTCGGAGTCGGCCGCCACCCCGGTCAGGACGGTGGGCGGGTAGAAGTACCCGGGTCCTTCGGTCCGCGATCCGCCGCACAGCACCTCGGCCCCGCGCCCCACGGCGTCGTCGACCAGGTCGACCACCTTCGCCACGGCCTTCTCCTCGACCAACGGGCCCACGTCGGTGCCGTCCCGCGTGCCGTCGCCGACTGTCAGGGCGGACATCTTCTCGGTGAGGCGCCGACCGAACTCGTCCAGAACCGAACGGTGGACGAGGATCCGGTTGGCCGACGTGCAGGCCTCGCCCATGTTGCGCATCTTGGCGGCCATCGCGGCGGCCACGGCGGTGTCCATGTCCGCGTCCTCGCACACCACGAACGGGGCGTTCCCGCCGAGCTCCATGGAGGTGCGCAGCACCCCGCGCGCGCACTGCTCCAGCAGCATCCGGCCGACCGGCGTGGACCCGGTGAACGACAGCTTGCGGGCGATCCCGGAGTCGATCCACGGCTCCACCACACCGCCCGGCTCGGTGGTGCACACGACGTTGAGGACGCCGTCGGGGAGCCCCGCCTCGCGCAGGAGGTCCACCACGTACAGCGAGGTCAGGGGCGTGAGGTTGGCCGGTTTGAACACCATGGTGCAGCCGGCGGCGACGGCCGGGCCGATCTTGCGGGTGGCCATGGCCAGGGGGAAGTTCCACGGGGTGATGAGGATGCAGGGCCCGACCGGTTCGTGGGTCACCATGAGACGTGTCCTCCCGTCGGGCGAACGGCGGGCGTCCCCGCGGATGCGGCAGGCCTCCTCGGAGAACCAGCGGAAGAACTCGGCCCCGTAGGTGACCTCGCCCTTGGCCTCCGCCAGCGGTTTGCCCATCTCGGTGGTCATGAGCAGCGCCAGCTCGTCGGCGCGGTCGAGGATCAGCTCGTACGCGCGGCGCAGGATCTCGGCCCGGTCGCGGGCGGGCACGGCCGCCCACTCCGGCTGCGTCCGCCCGGCGGCCTCGATCGCGGCGGCCGCGTCCTCGGCCCCGCCGTCGGCGACGGTCGCGATGGACTCACCGGTCGCGGGGTTGACCACCTC
>NZ_JAALDZ010000025.1:0-4720 GCF_014145125.1 Dietzia sp. CQ4
GCGGGCCGGGCAGGCCAGGCCGCGTGCCAGTCGGTTGCGGAGGCGTCCGCGGCCGGGACGTCGAGCCGCGACTCGGCCTCGCGGAGGTCGCGCGCGAAGGTCCTGACCACCTGCCGGTAGGCGACCTCGGCGGAGCCGGACTCGGAACCGACGGTGGAGCCGAAGCCGACATCGGAGCCAGACCCGGCAGCGGAGCCGGACTCGGACTCCGCGCCCGGGCCGTCGTCGCGGCCGCCGGCGGTGTGCTGGTGGAAGAGGCCCGCCGGGTCCACGTGGACCACCCTCATCTGCGCGGGGACCAGCTCATCGGGCACACCCGCCGAGCGGGCACGGGCCAGCACTTTCTGCCCGAGGGCGAGGGCCGGCATGTCCCACGGGATGCCGTCGACCACCCCGCGCGGCGGGCGACCGGCGCGTTCGGCGGCCTTGGCCTCCTGCCACAGGCGGTCCTGCTCGGCTGCGTCAAGGCCGGCAGCGCCATCAGCGGTGAACCAGTAGGGCGCACGACGACGCAGCTTGTCCAGCAGGGCCCCGGCCACGTCGTGGATGTCGAACGCCCCCTCGGCCCGCTCCTCGCCGATCGCGGCGTGGAACAGCACCTGCAGGAGCAGATCGCCCAACTCGGAGACCAACTCATCGCGATCGCCGTCGGCCACGGCGTCGACCAGCTCCCACGACTCCTCCAGCAGGTACGGCAGCAGCGAGGCGTGGGTCTGGGCGGCTTCCCACTCGCCGTCGCGCCGGATGCGGGCCATCACCTCGACGGCCTCGGCGAGCCGATCCCCCGCGCCAGGGCCAGCGCCCGCGCCCGGGCCCGCACCTGGGCTCGAACCCGTCGAAAAGAGCGTTTCGGACACATCGGCCGAGTGGATCTGTGCGGAACGCTCTTTTCGATGGGGGTCGGAGCCGGAACCGGACTCGGGACTCACACCGACACCAACTCCGGCTGGATCACCGGGTGCGAGCCCTCGGGATCCCCGGCCATGGCGGTGAGGAAGTCGGCGGCGTACTGCAGCATCTCGTCGTCGCGCGCCTTCTCCGCGCCCGCACCGGCACGCGCGCCTGCCGCCTTGGGCAGCGGGAGCAGCACGGTCTTCTGCGTGGCCCGGTACTGCGCGGCCGGGTACATGCGCTTGAGCCGGATCTGCTGGGAGTCGAGCAGATCGAGCGGGCCCACGCGCAGGCGGGAGCCGGCCAGCACGATCTCCCGCACCTTGTACTTCTGGCACACGAGCCGCAGCCGCGACACGGACACCACGCGCCGGGCCTCGGCGGGCATGGGTCCGTAGCGGTCCACCAGTTCCTCGACCACCGCGTCGATGTCCTCGGGCGCCCGCGCCTGGGACAGTTTGCGGTACGCCTCGAGCCGCAGCCGGTCACCGTCGACGTACTCGACCGGGATGTAGGCGTCGACAGGCAGCTCGATGCGGATCTCGCCCACCTCCTCCTCGACCTCCACGGTCTCGCCGTCGGCGATCGCGCGGTAGGCCTCCACGGCCTCGCCCACCAGACGGATGTAGAGGTCGAAGCCGACGCCGGCGATGTGGCCGGACTGCTCGGCGCCCAGCACGTTGCCGGCCCCGCGCAGCTCGAGGTCCTTCATGGCCACGGCCATGCCCGCGCCCAGGTCGTTGTTCTGCGCGATGGTGGCCAACCGGTCGTACGCGGTCTCGGTGAGCGGCTTCTCCGGGTCGTAGAGGAAGTAGGCGTAGCCGCGCTCGCGGGAACGGCCCACGCGCCCACGCAACTGGTGCATCTGCGACAGACCCAGCTGGTCGGAGCGGTCCACGATCAGGGTGTTGGCGTTGGAGATGTCCAGGCCGGTCTCGACGATGGTCGTACACACCAGCACGTCGTAGTCGCGGTTCCAGAACCCGCCGACGGTCTGCTCGAGCTGCTCCTCCCCCATTTGCCCGTGGGCCACCACCACGCGCGCCTCGGGCACCAGGTCGCGGATCTTCGCCGCGGTGGCGTCGATGGTCCGCACCCGGTTGTGCACGTAGAACACCTGCCCCTCACGCAGCAGCTCGCGGCGGATCGCGGCGGCGACGTGCTTGTCCGAGTGCGCGCCCACGTACGTGAGCACGGGTAGCCGCTCCTCGGGCGGGGTGAGGATCTGGCTCATCTCACGGATCCCGGCCAGCGACATCTCCAGCGTCCGCGGGATGGGCGTCGCGGACATGGTCAGCACGTCCACGTGGGTGCGCAGCGAGGTGATGTGCTCCTTGTGCTCCACACCGAAGCGCTGCTCCTCGTCCACCACCACCAGCCCGAGGTTCTTCCAGTGCACCGCGGTGGCCAGCAGCCGGTGGGTGCCGATCACCACGTCCACGGTGCCGTCGGCCAGTCCCTTGAGCACCTCCTTGGCCTCGGCGTCGGAGGTGAACCGGCTGAGCCCCTTGACGGTCACGGGGAACCCGGTCATGCGCTCGACGAAGGTCGCCTGGTGCTGCTGCGCGAGCAGCGTGGTGGGCACCAGTACCGCGACCTGGGTGCCGTCCTGCACGGCCTTGAACGCCGCCCGCACGGCCACCTCGGTCTTGCCGTAGCCCACGTCGCCCACCACCACGCGGTCCATGGGGGCGGTCTTCTCCATGTCCCCCTTGACCTCCTCGATCGCCGTGAGCTGGTCGACGGTCTCGGTGAACGGGAACGCGTCCTCCATCTCCCGCTGCCAGGGGGTGTCGGGGCCGAAGGCGCGGCCCGGGGCGGACTGCCGCTTGGCGTAGAGCTGCACCAGCTCGGTGGCGATCTCCCGGACCGCCTTGCGGGCCTTGCGCTTGGTGTTCTGCCAGTCGGCGCCGCCCATCTTGCTGAGCGTCGGCGCCTCCCCGCCCACGTAGCGGCTGAGCTGCCCGAGGGATTCCATGGGCACGAACAGGCGGTCGCCGGCGCCCCCGCGCTTGCCGGGGGCGTACTCGATCACCACGTACTCGCGGCGGCTCGAACCGTCCCCGCCTCGCACCTGCCGCTCGACCATCTCCACGAACCGGCCGATGCCGTGCTGGTCGTGCACCACCCAGTCGCCGGCCTTGAGCGCCAGCGGGTCCACCTGGTTGCGTCGCTTGGCGTGGCGCGCCTTGGGGCGCGCGGTGGCACCGAGTCGGTTGCCGGTGAGGTCGGTCTCGGAGACGACGACGAGGTGGTCCCCCTGCTCCCCGGAGTCCCCCGACAGGGCGAACCCCCCGTGCAGGATCGCCTCGTAGACCGACACCACGCCGGGGGCGGGCTCGGATCCCGCCGGGGCGGCGGTGGCCGGGACCTCCGCCTCGGACAGGCGTTCCAGGACGCGGTCGACGGTGCCGTGGCCCGGGACCACCACCGCGGCCCGGCCGCCGGAGGACATGAGCGCCCGCAGCCGGGCGAACATGGCCTGCATCTCGGAGTCCTTGCCGCGCGGGGCGGGCGGGTCGCCGGCGGGGGCGTCCACCACCAGGCCGTCCTCGGGGTCGGTGAGGAATCCCGGGGGGACCAGCTGCCACCAGGGCACGCCGGCGGCGGTGGCCTCCTCGCGGACTGCGGAGAAGGTGCGGTAGCCCGAGGCCGACAGGTCCAGGGTCTCGCTGTCCACGGGGGCGTCGCCGCCCATGGTCGCGGCGGTCCACGAGGCCTCGAGGAACTCCCGACCGGCGGAGGCCAGGTCGGCGGCGCGGCGTCGGACCTTGTCCGGGTCGCACACCACCACGCGGGTGCCCTCGGGCATGAGCATCGGCAGGGTGGCCATCTCCTCCGGCACGAGCACCGAGGTCAGCGCCTCCATGCCGTCCCGGGGGATGCCCTCGGCCAGCGAGTCCAGCAGTTCCGCCAGGGTCGGGTTCTCCCGGTGCGCCCCGGCCAGCCGCCGCGCGCGCTCGCGGACGTCCTCGTCGAGCAGCAGCTCCCGGCACGGGAACAGCACGGCCGAGGAGACCTCGCCCTCGGGCAGGGAGCGTTGGTCGGCCACCGAGAACTCGCGGATCTCGGCGATCGTGTCCCCGTCGAACTCCACGCGCAGGGGGTGGTCGGCGGTCGTGGGGAACACGTCCACGATGCCGCCGCGCACCGCCACGTCGCCGCGGCGGGCCACCATGTCCTCGCGGCTGTAGGCGAACTCGGTCAGGGTCGCCAGCAGGTCGGAGGGGTCGAGCTCGGCGCCGCGGGTCACCCTGATCGGCTCACGGCGGGCCGCCCCCGGGGAGATGGGCTGCACCACCGACCGCGCCGCCGCCACGACGATCCTCGGGGCCTGTCCCCCCATCACCGAGTTCAAGACCTGCAGCCGCCGACCGATCGTGTCGGAGGCGGGCGACAGGCGCTCGTGCGGGAGCGTCTCCCAGCTCGGGAACTGCGCCACGGCCTCGTGCGACGAGTCCGGGTCGTCGAACAGTCCCGCCAACTCGTCGGCCAGCTCCTCACATTCACGCTCGGTGGCCGTCACCACCAGCAGCGGGGAACGCTCCGCCAGGGCCGCCACCAGGAACGGCCGCAGGGACTCCGCCGACCGGACCACGGCGGAGTCTCGGTCCAGTCCCGCCCGCAGATCGGCCAGCGCCGGGTTCGCTGCGACCGCCCCGGCCAGGCCGGACAGAGCTGCGGTGGTGGGGCTGCTGACAGTGGTGGTCACGCGTGTGAGTCCTCCAGGTGGGGTGGGCGCGGCGGACGTGGCCGCACGGAAAGCACCAGTGTAATCAGCATCCGGCGGCGGAGCGCGGGGGCGACTCCACGGGCCGCGCGGAGCCGC
>NZ_JAALDZ010000260.1:0-1743 GCF_014145125.1 Dietzia sp. CQ4
GCAGCAGTACGAACGCGCCGCCGATCAGCAGGACGGCCAGGCCGCCCACCACCCACAGTGCCGGGTCGACGCCGGAGGACGCCTCCCCCGAGGTCTCGTCGGCGACCTGGTTCTCGGCCGGGTCGGACTGCTCGCCGGCCGGGTCGCCGGTCGCGCCGGGCGTCGCGGTCGCCTCGCCGGATCCGGCTGCCGCGGACCGCACGGTGAAGACCGAGGATCCGCTCACGACGTGCCCGTCGGCCGAGGTCACCCGGTAGCCGATGGTGTACGCGCCGTCCGCCAGGTCGTCGTCGACCGCGACGGTGACCGTCTCGCCCTCCACCGTCGGCTCTCCGACGGTGAGACTGGTGCGGTCGTCGCCGGTGGTGACGGCGACCGAGGCGAAGTTCTGGTTGATCTCCTCGTTGAACGTCAGCGAGACCCGTCCGGGCGAGGTCTCGAGAGTGGCGCCGTCCTGCGGGTCCACCGAGACGAGAACCGAGTGCGCTGCCGCGACCGGGGCGAGGACGGTGGCCGGCGCCGCAGCCCCCACGATCGTGGTGACGGCGAGCGCGGTGGAGGCCAGCCGAGTCCGGATCGCGGTCACGGGGTGACGCCGAGGCGGGCGAGCACGTCCTTGTTGACCCGGTCGAGCTCCCCGGAGATGGCGGAGTGCACCTCGCGGCGCTGGGAGGTCGGGGTGGTCTCGGCGGTCTCGACGGCCGTGCGCAGATCCTTGAGTCGGGAACGGGTGGAGGCGATGAAGTCCTCGACCTGGCGATCCCCGCGGCGCCCGACCTCGAGCTGGTCGAGGGTCTGCTCCAGCCGGACGATGCGGGCACCGAGCGCGGCGCCCGGGCCGGTGGCGTCGATGCCCGCGGCCTTGAGGTCCACGGCACCCGCCCCGGCGGACTTGTCGGCGGAACCCTGCGCGTTGGACACGAGCTTGTAGACCATCGGCAGCAGGACCGGGGTGGCGACCTTGGCCAGGCTCAGCCACCGCTGCACGTCCTCCTTGCCGAGTTTGGTGCCCTCGAGCTTCTTCAGCTCCATCTCGGCGAGCTGGTACTCGTGCCTCCGGCCCGCCGCCTCGATCTTCTCGGCCGCCTTACGGTCCTTCGCCAGGAACTTGGCCTCGCGCTTGAGGGTGGCGCGCTCCTGCCTGGACATCGTCTTCTCGGCCTTGCGGTCCCGCTTGGCCGCCTTCTGGGCGAGCGCGTCCTGCCGCTGGGCCCGCTTGGCCTCGCGCTTCGCCCTGCGATCCGCGTTCTTGCCCTCCAGCTTCGCGCGCTTCTTGGCCTCGGCGAGATCGACGCGATGCGCCTCCTTGGCCTTGTGCCTGGCCTCCTTGGCGGCGAGCTTGGCCTCGGTCATGGCGGTGGCCTTGAGCGCGGAGGCGTGGGCGCGGAGTTCGGCGCGCTTGTCGCGGTAGGTCGTCAGCTTGCCCATGGGCGTCGATCCTTCTCTCGTCGCGAACATCAGGGTCCCAGCCTAGGCGAACAGTCCGCCGGTGAGCACCGGACCGGTATCCGGGCGCGGTGTGCGCCATGATGGACGTCGATGGACGGTGCCCGGAACGGATCGAGTGGCGACCCCGACGGTGCGGTGGCGGGACCGGCGTCGGGGTCCAGGTGTCTGCACCGTGTGGCCCGGGAGCGGGACGCCGGTCCCACGTGGTGGCGGACGGCTCCGCTCGACGAGGGGGTGCGGCTGCGGGCGATGGCCGCGGCCGATCGCCGCGCCGGACTCCGTGAGCGCGCGCTG
>NZ_JAALDZ010000261.1:0-1889 GCF_014145125.1 Dietzia sp. CQ4
GGCGCTGCTCGCCGCCGAGCAGACGGACTTCGCGGACGTGGAGGGTGTGGGCGCCCTGTGGGCCCGGCACGTGCGCCAGTGGCTCACCGGCCTCGGGTCGACCTAGCGGACGGCGTCCGCGGCGTCTGCCTCACATGCCAGTCGCGCCCGACACCCCGGACGGTCAGTCGCCCTCGACCACGTTGAAGGTGGCCGCCGGGCTGAAGACGTTCCCGACCAGCGCGTAGACCTGGTAGGCGCCCACCTCGACCGGGGTCCGATCGGCCTCCGAGCAGGCGCCCTCCGCGGACCGGCGGCCTGTCCAGTCGATCTGGCGGGGCTCGGGCTCACCGGGGCGGAGGTCGACCTCGTCGTCCTCGCGGGGGGTGGTGCAGTCGATGCTCGACCACACCTTGACGTTGGTGTCCAGGCGGTAGACCTCGAAGGACAGCGGCGCCTCGGAGAGGTCGCGGTCGCACGTGGTGTCCGAGGTGTTGAGGATGTTGACGAAGAACCGGACGTCCTCGCCGACCGGGACGTTGGGCTCGGCGGACCAGACCTCCAGGCTCAGGTCCTCGTCCGCGCACCGGCCGCGCGAGGCGCCGCCGTCATCCCGGGCGGTGGTCCCGGTGGTCGTGGTCTCCGAGGTGGTGGCCGCCTCGGCCGTGTCGACCTCGCCGCCGCCCGCCGACTCCTGGGTGTCCGTGCCGCTGTCCCTGGAGGCCAGGAACAGCGCCAGCACCACGGCCAGGACGGCGACGACCGCGATGGCGACGGCGGCGACGCGGCGACGCACATAGACTTCGCGCGGTAGGGAGCCCTGGGGTTCGTGCACGGGCCCAACTCTAGGGCCGAGCGGGCGCCGCACCGGATCCCCCTCGCGGCGTGTCCCTAGACCGCGATCATCTCCTCACCCGGACCGTGGGGGGTGTCCTCGACCTCCCCCAACGCGCTGCGCAGATACGCGCGCCCGTCCGAGAGCTTGTACGTCACACCGACGATCGCGAGCCGCCCCGCGTCGATCCGGTCACTGATGATCTTGGAGCGCTGCTGCAGGAGCTCGCCGGTCTCGAGGACGTGGCGCGCCTCGAAATCGTCGATGGTGCTGAGCCCCTCGCGGCGACCGTTGAGGATCGAGGGCGAGACCTTCTCCACCACGTCACGCAGGAACCCGGGCGGGATCTCACCGGTGTTGAGCGCGTCGACCGTGGCCTTGACGGCGCCACAGCTGTCGTGACCGAGCACCACGATCAGCGGGGTCTCCAGGACGTGGACCGCGTACTCGATCGAGCCGAGCACCGCCGAGTCGCTGATGTGGCCGGCGGTGCGGATCACGAAGAGGTCCCCGAGACCCTGGTCGAAGATGATCTCGGCCGCCACCCGGGAGTCCGAGCAGCCGAACAGGACGGCCTTGGGGTGCTGCGCCGCGACGAGCTTCTCCCGCCGCTCGGTATTCTGGCTGGGATGACGCATCTGCCCTTCGACGAATCGATGATTGCCGTCGCGGAGCGAGGCCCAGGCCTTGATGGGATCGGTATGAGGCATGGCTCATATTGTGCACACCCCGCTCCCGCGGAGACACGGTGACCTCCGTCGACACCTCCGCCCTGCTGTCCTGGTTCGACCGTGCGGGCCGCCCCCTCCCCTGGCGCGGCCCGGGTGTCGGCGCGTGGGAGATCCTGCTCTGTGAGGTCATGAGCCAGCAGACCCCCGTGGCACGGGTGGAACCGGTCTGGCGGGCGTGGCTCGAGCGGTGGCCCGGTCCGGCCGAGCTCGCCGCGGCGCCGGCCGCCGATGTGATCCGGATGTGGGGCAAGCTCGGCTATCCCCGCCGCGCCCTCCGACTGCAGGAGTGTGCCCTCGTCGTCGTCGACAGACACGACGGCGAGGTCCCCACCGACGTCGAGGCC
>NZ_JAALDZ010000262.1:0-11407 GCF_014145125.1 Dietzia sp. CQ4
CGCCGCCAGCGACGGGGCCAGCCTCGAACACGTCGACCCCGCCATCGGCGCCGCCGACGACGCCCGCCGTGCCCTGACCTACCGGCCCGGCGCCGCCCTGGCCCGCCGCATCCGCCTTCGCGACGGCACCTGCCGGCACCCGGGATGCACCGTCTCGGCGGACAACTGCGATATCGATCACTGTCGGCCCTTCGACCACGCCGACCCGCAGCGGGGCGGACACACCACCGAGTGCAACCTGATGTGCTTGTGTCGGCGCCATCACCGATTCAAGACCTTCTCCGGGTGGATCTACGACCTGGCGCCAGACGGCACGCTCGTCGTCGTCACTCCGGACGGCTCCACCATGCTCACCAGGCCCTCCGGCCCTTTGGCCGCGTACAGGCGCGAACAGGCCCGAGCCGAACAGGACGCCTGGGACGTCCAGCAGGCCCGCAACCCCGAGCCGGACACCGCGGACGGCGACCTGCTGTCCGAGCCCACCTACTGGGCCCGCCGTGCCGCCCGCCACCGCGCAGAACGCGCCCGGGCCGACCGCTCCGGCCCCGATCGCGCGAATCCTGATGGCACCAGGCCTCCCATCGGTCGCTGGTGGGATCGCAACAAACCGGTGGTCGGCCGTGCCGAGGAGCAGGTTCACCAGCTCCTCGACGAGATCCTCCACCCGCCACCGTTCTGAGCTCGCACAACCCGGTGGCGTGCGTCATACATTGACCGACATCGATGGATTGCCTAGGGTTGGGCGCATGAGCACCCAGGTATCGGCGACCGCCGGCCCCCCTTCCCCCGCCGATCCCGACGCCCCGGTCGCCGCGCGGATGTCCTTCCTCGACCGTTACCTGGCCGTGTGGATCCTCGCGGCCATGGCTCTCGGGCTCCTGCTCGGGCGTCTGGTGCCCGGTATCGCCGAGGCGCTGGAGGCGGTCGAGGTCGGAGGAGTCTCGGTCCCCATCGCGGTCGGTCTGCTGGTGATGATGTACCCCGTCCTGGCCAAGGTCCGCTACGACGAGACGCGTCGCGTCACCGGGGACCGCAGGCTTCTCCTGCTGTCCCTCGCACTGAACTGGCTGGTCGGTCCCGCGCTGATGTTCACGCTGGCCTGGCTGATGCTGCCGGACCTCCCCGAGTACCGTACCGGCCTGATCGTGGTCGGCCTGGCCCGCTGCATCGCGATGGTGTTCATCTGGAACGACCTCGCATGCGGCGACCGGGAGGCTGCGGCGGTGCTCGTCGCGATCAACTCGGTGTTCCAGGTGATCGCGTTCGCGGGCCTGGGATGGTTCTACCTCCAGGTCCTCCCGGGCTGGCTGGGGCTGGAGACCACCACCGCCGGGTTCTCGGTATGGGCGATCGCGCTGAGTGTCCTCGTGTTCCTCGGTATCCCGCTGCTGGCCGGGTTCCTCACCCGGCACTTCGGCGAGAAGGCCAAGGGGCGGCAGTGGTACGAGGAGTCCTTCCTGCCCAAGATCGGTCCGTGGGCGCTGTACGGCCTGCTGTTCACCATCGTCGTGCTCTTCGCGTTCCAGGGCGACACCATCATCGGACGGCCTCTCGACGTGGCGCGGATCGCGCTGCCCCTGCTGGCCTACTTCATCCTCATGTTCGGCGGGAGCCTGCTCGCCGCCCGTGCTTCAGGCCTGAACTACGCCAAGTCCACCGCGGTCGCCTTCACCGCCGCGGGCAACAACTTCGAACTCGCGATCGCCGTGAGCATCGGCACCTGGGGAGTGGCGTCCGGCCAGGCGTTGGCAGGGGTGGTCGGGCCGCTCATCGAGGTGCCCGTGCTCATCGCGCTCGTGTACGTGAGCCTGTGGGCGGGCAAGCGTCTGTTCAAGGGTGACCCGACGGTCCCGAACGCGATCCACCAGGACATGTCGGCCTCCGGCCGCTCGCCTGAGCATGGTGCTCGATGACGCACCACGCTCCGGCGCGCCCCACGGTCCTGTTCGTGTGCAAGTCCAATCGTGGCAAGTCCCAGATGGCGGAGGCGCTGCTGCGTCACGCGGCGGGGGACGCGGTGGAGGTCCACTCGGCCGGTACGCGACCCGCGCTGGGGCAGTCCCCCAACGCAGAGGCCGTGGTCGCGCTCGCCGAGCTCGGCGCCGACATGTCGGGCGGCACCGCGGCGGCGGTGGATCACGACATCATGCGCCGCGCGGACCGCGTCGTCGTACTCGGGACGGCCGCACGGCTCGAGCCCGTCGACGGGATGCGCTCGGCCATCGACGTCTGGGAGACCGATGAACCGAGCGAGCGGGGAATCGAGGGTGCGGAGCGGATGGCACTGATCCGCGACGACATCGACGCCCGCGTGAGACGGCTGTGGGCCGAGCTGTCCGAACAGGGGACAGGTCACGCCGACTGACCGCCCCCCCGGACCTCACGGTTAACCGGTGTAGCGTTCCGGCTCCTCGCCGAAGGTGAAGCCGCGGCCCGAGATCTGCTCCGGTGTGATCTCCACGAAGTTGTACTTGAGCGTGGGGATCCACGGCTTGAGGTCGAGTTCCTCGGCGCGGTTGATCTCAGCGAAGCTGTCGAGCCGTCGCGCTTCGCCCCGGACGACCACCGACCACGCCTCCTCGTCCTGGATGTGGTCGACCTGGAAGACCACGTCGGGGTGAACGGTGAGGCCGGCGAGCTTGCTGCCCTCCGCCGTGCGGAAGAAGATCCTGCCCTCCGTCGACAGCGCGTAGTTGACGGGGAAGATGTCGGCCCGCCCGCCCGAGACGGTGATCAGACGGCCGAGCGACTCGGTCGCCAGCAACTCGAGTGAGCGGCCCTCGTCGAATTCGGTGATCGGGTTGTGGTCCATGAAAATATTCTCCCAGGCTCCGGCCCGGTAAGGAAGACCATCGCGACCACGGACGGGGCCGCACCGGGTGACAGACGTCACTGCACGGCGGTCACCTGCGGACTCGCCCGGCAATCGGGTAACGATCCGGCGAAGGTAGATGCGGCAACCGGTCCACGTCATTACGGTGGTGAGTACCTATGAACCCAGGAGAACGAGAAGCACCCCGTAACCCTGATTCGTCCGACGCGGTTTTCCGCCCGCCCACGGCGGCAGATGGAAATCGCATGTGGGAGATCGCCCGCGACAGCGGAGTACTCGACCTGAACTCCTCCTATGCCTACGTGTTGTGGGGAGCGGAATTCTCCGAGAGTTCGGTGGTCGTCGAGGTCGAGGGCCGCGTGGTCGGCTTCGTCACCGGATTCCTGCGCCCCTCGGAGCCGGACACGATCTTCGTCTGGCAGGTGGGCGTCGACGCGGACCAGCGCGGTAAGGGTCTGGCCGCACGGTTGCTCCACAACCTCATGGACCGGCTCGCCGAGCGCGGCGTGGTCCGCCTGCGCACCACCATCAGCCCGGACAACGAGGCGTCCCAGCGCACTTTCGGCGCCGTCGCGCGCGATCGGGGCATGACGTTGTCCAGCGAGGACTACCTCGGCGCCGAACTGCTCGGCGACGGGCACGAACCCGAAGATCTCTACACGATTTCCTAACAGGGCGCCCGGACGCATCCGTCCGCCGCCGCCGCCCGACACCATTGTTGATGGAGTGATCACCACCATGACCGAAGCCACGCACGACGCCAATCTGGACACCTCGATCTTCTCCGACCGCGAATCCGAGGTCCGCAGCTATTCCCGCAACTGGCCGGTGGTGTTCGACACCGCGAAGGGTGCGAAGCTCACGACCGTCGACGGGGACGACTACCTGGACTTCTTCGGTGGCGCCGGCGCGCTGAACTACGGCCACAACGACGACGACATGAAGAGCGCGCTGCTCGAGTACATCCAGCGCGACGGCGTCACCCACTCGCTCGACAAGTACACCGTCGCCAAGCGCGCCTTCCTCGAGACCTTCACCTCGACGATCCTCGAGCCACGGGGGTTGGACTACAAGGTGATGTTCCCCGGGCCGACCGGGACGAACGCCGTCGAGTCGGCGCTCAAGCTGGCCCGCAAGGTCACCGGCCGCGAGGCCATCATCAACTTCACCAACTCGTTCCACGGCATGACCCTCGGGTCGCTGTCCGTCACGGGTAACTCCATGAAGCGCGCCGGTGCCGGGATCCCGTTGGTCCACGCCACGCCGATGCCGTACGACAACTACTTCGGCGGCGTGACCGAGGACTTCCAGTGGATGGAGCGCGTGCTGGTCGACTCCGGTTCGGGCATGAACCGCCCGGCGGCCGTGATCGTCGAGTGCGTCCAGGGCGAGGGCGGTATCAACGCGGCACGCGCCGAGTGGCTGAAGGCCCTCGACGAGCTGTGCAAGCGACACGAGATCCTGCTCATCGTCGACGACGTCCAGATGGGCTGCGGCCGCACCGGCGAGTTCTTCTCGTTCGAGTTCGCCGGCATCAAGCCGGACATCGTCACCCTGTCCAAGTCGATCGGCGGCTACGGCCTGCCGCTGGCGATCACCCTGTTCAACCGCGAGCTCGACGAGTGGACCCCGGGCGAGCACAACGGGACGTTCCGCGGCAACAACATGGCGTTCGTCACCGCCGAGGTGGCGCTGCGGAAGTACTGGTCGGACGACAAGCTGCAGAACCGCACGCTCGAGAACGGCCGGATCCTCCGCGAGCGCTTCTCCCCGCTGGTCTACAAGTACGAGGGCAAGCTCGAGCTCCGCGGCCGCGGCATGGCCTTCGGTATCGCCTTCCTGGAGAAGCCGGAGCTGGCCGCAGAGGTCATGGCCCGCTGCTTCGACAACAAGATGCTGGTCGAGACCGCCGGCCCGAGCGACGAGGTCGTCAAGTTCCTCGCCCCGCTCATCCTGACCGACGAGGAGCGCGACCGCGGAATCGAGATCTGCTACGAGGCCGTCGACCACGTCCTCGCCCAGCAGTACCTCTGAGCCCGCCCGGACCACCACACCTTCCCCGAGGAGGCACCACATGATCGTTCGCACCACCGCAGAGATCACCGACACCGACCGCCACATCAAGGGCAACAACGGCAACTGGGAGTCCAAGCGCATCGTCCTGGCCGACGACCGGGTGGGGTTCTCGTTCCACGAGACCACCATCGCCGCCGGAACGACCAACGACTTCCACTACGCCAACCACATCGAGGCCGTCTGGTTGACCCGGGGCAAGGGCACGTTGCGGGACCTCACGAACGACAAGGAGTACCCGCTCGAGGCGGGTTCGATGTACCTGCTCGACGGTCACGAGAAGCATCAGGTCATCGTGGAGGAGGAGATGCAGATGCTCTGCGTCTTCAACCCCCCGGTCGTCGGCGACGAGAACCACGACGAGAACGGCATCTACCCGCTCCTGCGCCTGCAGGACGACGGATCGGTCGTGCGCGAGAAGTAGGCCCCACACGCACCACCCGCGCCCTCCCCGGCCGGACCCGCTCCACCCGGAGCGGTGTCGACCGGGGAGTCGTGCGTGGGGGGTCGCGCGTCGGTTTCGGTCCGTTCCGGTCGCACACCCGGCCGGGCGGGAGGGCACACTGGTCGGGTGTCCACGATCGTGTTCCTCCACGCCCACCCCGACGACGAGACCTCGCAGACCGCCGGGATGATGGCCCTCGCCTCGCGCGGTGGTCACCGCGTCGTCACGGTCTTCGCCACCGACGGCGACCACGGCCAGCGACCCGACCACCTCGGGCCCGACGGCGACCTGGTCGACCACCGGCGCGGTGAGGCCCGGGCCGCGGCAGCGGTACTGGGTGTCGCCCGGATCGACTGGCTGGGGTACCGGGACTCGGGGATGACCGGTTGGGCCCAGAACGACGATCCGCTGAGCCTGCACGGCGCCGACACCGACGAGGCGGCCGGGCGACTCGCCCGGATCCTCGACAGAGAGGATGCCGACGTCCTGGTGGGGTACGACCACCACGGGAACTACGGGCACCCGGATCACCTGGCCGTCCACCGCATCGCCCGCCGCGCGGTGGAGTCGGCGGCCCGTCGCCCGCGGTTGTTGGAGGCCACGACCAATCAGGACGCCCAGCTCGAGATGCTCGACAGCCCCGAGGCGGCGGAGTTCCTGGCGGCGTTCGCGTCCGGCGGCATGGACGTGGAGGAACTGCGCCGGATGATCCTCACCGGGGACGACGGGCTGCCGGTCGGGGTCCCGCAGTCGGAGATCGCGTGGGCGATCGACCTGCCCGCGGACGTCGTGGAGCTCAAGCGTCGCGCCATGGAGTGCCACGCCAGCCAGACCAGCGACATCGGCATGATGCTGGCCCTGCCGGAGAACGTCTACGCGGCGACGTTCGGGACCGAGTACCTCATCGAGCCGGGGTCCGACCAGTCGATGCGCCGCGGGTGGCCGTTCGACTGAATCGGCCGATCCGACCAGTCCCGATCCGACCCGCCCCGATCCGACCAGCCCCGCCCCGATCCGGCCTTCAGGGCATGTCGAGCGCGCGGACCCAGTCGCCGTGGCCGTGCGCCGTGGCCAGGGGTCGCCCGTTGACGGCGACGACGAAGATGCCCTTGTGGCGCCGGATCGGTTCCGGGACCTGCTCGGCGACGTCGGGCAGGAGGGTCACCCCCTCCACGGAGATCCACACCGCGCCCGCGTCCCGGCAGAGATCGGTGACCCGGCGGACGAACTCGGCGCGGGCCTGGGGCTCGAGGTACCCGAGCACCGCGGTGTGGAACACCACCGGCGTGGACCCCGCGGGGCACGCGGCCACGGAGTCCTCCAGCTTCTCCACCAGGTCCCCCGTGATGATCCGAGGCGGGTCGGCGGCGGCGATGTCGAGCGCGGCGTCCAGGCGGGGCACGCGCTCGGACTGCTGTCCGGGCCAGATCAGGCTGCGCAGCCAGGCACGCGAGTCCGCGTGGGCGGGGTCGATAGGGGCCAGGTCGACCCCGCCACGGTGGACGACGTCGGGCAGGGACCGCGGGCGGGGGACGCCGTCGCGCAGGGCGCAGTCGAGGACCGGTGTGCCGGCGGCCGGGGCGGCCGTATCCGATCCCGCCGGTCGCAGCTCGTGGGTGGAGCCGCCGTCGAGCGCGTACCGGTAGGCGTACCGGTCCGGGTAGAGGCACAGGCCGGCGGAGGCTCCCATCTCCACGAGCGAGAGCGGGCCCGGGAGCAGGGAGAGGAACGGCAGGAGGACCGCGCACCGCTTGGCCTCGTTGGTCTGCGTGGAGTGGGTGAGGGCGATCCGTTCGATCTGCGTCCAGTGGTCGTGGACGAACTCCCGGAACACCGGGTAGTCCTCGGTCTCGGGCGCGCCGGCGTGCCGGGCGGAGGCGAAGACCAGTGCGGGCTGTCGCTTGATCCGGGGCAGGCTCCCGATGAGCTCGCACGTCGCGGGGTCCTCGGCGATCCCCCGGGCCCACGCCAGGTAGACCGGGGTGCGGCCGCGGACCTCGAACTCGGCGAACTCGGCGTAGCGGGTGGGAACGTCGTCGACGTGCGCGGAGTCCATGCGGCCAGCGTGGCACACCGGGCGCCCCGGATCACCCGGATGTGCTGGCGCGGGGGCCGCCGACCCGCTATATTGGTGATGCATCAACCACTGGCCGCGACGACGACCGTAGGAGACCCCATGGCAGACGACACCGAGTTCATCGCAGCCAAGAACGCCTCGGAGGACGGTGAGTTCGTCCGCGACGCCACCTACATCAACGATCGGGTCGTGGCGGATCTCCCGCCGGGATCGGATCCGGTCGGGGAGAAGATCGGCGAGATGCGGTGGCCCGTCGAGGCCGGCCGATACCGCCTGATGGCGGCCCGGGCCTGCCCCTGGGCCAGCCGCTCGATCATCGTCCGCCGCCTGATGGGCCTGGAGGGCGCCATCTCCATGGGACTGGCCGGACCGACCCACGACGTCAACTCCTGGGTCTTCGACCTCGACCCCGACGGCAAGGACCCGGTCACGGGGATGCACCGGCTCCAGGAGGCGTACTTCAACCGGATCCCCGACTACCCGCGCGGCATCACGGTCCCGGCCCTCGTCGACCTGCCCACCGGGTCGGTGGTGACCAACGCCTACCAGAAGCTCAACTTCGATCTGCTCACGGAATGGTCGGCGTTCCACCGCGACGGCGCCCCGGACCTGTACCCCGACGAGCACCGCGACGAGATCGACGAGTTGGACTCGTGGATCTACCCGACCGTCAACAACGGCGTGTACCGCAGCGGGTTCGCGGCCGAGCAGGGCGCGTACGAGCAGGCCTACGACGAGCTCTGGGCCTCGCTGGACAGGCTCGAGGAGCGGTTGACCACCCGTCGGTACCTCGCCGGTGACACGATCACCGTCGCCGACATCCGGCTGTTCACCACCCTGGTGCGGTTCGACGCGGTCTACCACGGACACTTCAAGGCCAACCGCAACAAGATCACCGAGATGCCGGCCCTGTGGGGCTACCTGCGCGACCTGTTCCAGACGCCCGGCTTCGGGGACACCTGCGACTTCCCTCAGATCAAGGAGCACTATTACCACGTCCACCGCGACGTGAACCCGAACGGGATCGTGCCCAAGGGGCCGGACCTGGCGGGCCTCCTCTCCCGGCATCACCGCGAGGAGCTGGGCGGCCGCCCGTTCGGTGCCGGCACCGCCCCGGGGCCGATCGACGACCCGTCCGAACGGGTCCCGGAGGGGCACGGAGCGGGCTAGTCGGGGCCTGTGGGCCTAGACTGGCTCGCTGTGAACCCGGCCCCGTCCGAACTAGGTCGTTATCGACGTAGCGCCCGACAGTTCCTCATGTTCGGGATCGTGGGCGGGTCCGGGATGGTCGTCAACATGATCGTCACGGTCCTGATGAACAGGGCCAACGGCGGGACCCAGAACGCCCAGGACATCCTGTTCCCGTTCTCGGGGACGGAGTACAACTTCCGCTTCACGACCCTGGTGTGGATCGTGGCGTTCCTGGTGGCCAATGTCTACAACTTCATGCTCAACCGGCACTGGACCTTCGGTAAGGGACACAAGGCGCCGGTCATGCAGGAGTTCTGGCCGTTCCTGCTGGTGGGATCGGTGGCCGCGGCCGCGGGGATCTTCATCAAGCTGGCCTTCACCAACCCCACCTCGCCGCTCTACCTGCCCGAACCGTGGTTCCACGAGGACGCGGGGATCCACTCCCGGGAGTACTGGAGCCAGCTGTTCACGATCCTCATCACGATGCCGATCAACTTCGTCGTCAACAAGCTCTGGACGTTCCGCTCCGTCCGTCGCCGTCACCACGCCCGCTCCACCGCGGACGCTGTGGTCTAGGGGGGGACGGTCGTGGAGTCCTCGACGCTGCTGCTGTGGATCGACCTCGTGGGGGTGTTCTTCTTCGCCCTGTCCGGCAACCTCCTGGCCGCGCGGAAGAACATCGACATCACCGGCGGTCTGGTCCTGGGCCTGTTGGCCGGTCTCGGCGGCGGCATCCTGCGCGATGTGATGCTGGGTGTCACCCCGCTCGCGTTCGCGCAGCCGGTCCTGCTGGTGCCGCCGTTCGTCGCGGCCGCGGTGGTGTACCTGCTGGGCGCGCACCTGCACCGCGTCCGGACGCTGATCATCGTCTTCGACGCGGCCGGCCTCGGCCTGTTCTGTACCTTCGGCACCGCGCGGGCGCTGGACCACGGCATGCCGGTCGCCTCGGCGCTCCTGCTCGGCGTCATCACCGCGGTCGGCGGCGGACTCATGCGCGATGTGGTGGCCAACGAGATCCCCGCCGTGTTCAACGGTTCCGACCTGTACGTCATCCCCGCCGCCACCGGCGCGGCGCTCACGGCCCTGGCCGTCTCGACGGGCACGTGGGGCCCGGTCGCCGCGGCGGTGTTGTCCGCGTTCGCGTTCGCGTTCCGGATGGTGGCGTGGCGTCTGCAGTGGCGCGTCCCGGCGCCGATGCGCGGGTGGAGTGTGCGGGGGATCGACACCCGCCTGCGGCGCGACCGGTCGGTGTTCGGCCGTCCCGGCCGGATGAAGGGCGACGACGACGAGTCCCGCCGTGACCGCGACGTCGACGACTACCGGGATCGCCCACCGAGCCCTCGCCGGTAGTGTGTGCCGTCGTGCAGTATTACCTCAGCCTGCTGGGATTCGCGGCAGTCGACTCGGTCAACCTCCTGGCCTTCGCCGTGATCGCCGGGCTCTGGCTCACGGCCGCCGGCCGCGGGGGAGGCTTCGCCTCACGCGCCGCCCGTTTCACCGGAGGAGCGTTCTGCGGCATCGTCCTGCTCTCGCTGGTGTCGGTGTGGGTGATCGGCAACAACCAGGAGTTCGTGCGCAGCCTGTTCTACAACCTCTGGGCGATGGTGGTCCTGGGCGTGGTCGGCCTGGTGATCACCGTGTTGGGACTGCGCAGACCCGCGGAGGCCAAGGAGGACAGCGTCGAGGCCCCGCTGACCCAGACCGTGCTCCAGAGGTTCGGCATCATGGTCACCGGCATCTCACTGGGTGTCATCCAGTCGGCGACCTCGGCGCCGTTCGCGGCGGGCATGGTCCTCATCTCGTTCGCCGAGACGCCGTGGTGGTCCAAGCTGCTGCAGATCCTGTTCTTCGCGGTCATCGCGATCCTGCCGAGTACTGGCCTGATCATCGCGTTGTCGAGGGTCGACTCGTCCGGTGTCGCCGCGGCGACCCGCAGGATCGACAGGTTCCTGGTCTACGGCCGCGTCGCCGGCCGGTTGCTCACGCTCGTCGTGGGTGTGGCACTCGTGCTCCTGGCGGCGGTGCGCATCGTGCAGCTCAGCGGGTGGCTGTCCTAGCCGGATCGTGTCGGACCCAGCCGGATCGTGTCGGAGCCGGATCCTAGGGTGGCGGCGATCACCGGGGAGGGTGGTCCACGAACCTGCAGGGGGAGACATGGCGGAAGACCAGACGGATCAGACCGGCGGCGCGGTGCTGTGCGAGGACGGTCTGATGCGGCCGCCCTGGGCGGCGCGTGATCCCCTGTTGCGGGAGTACTACGACACCGAATGGGGGATGCCGGTCCACGACGAGGCCGGCCTCTACGAGCGGCTCGTCCTGGAGGGTTTCCAGTCCGGCCTGAGCTGGCTGACGATCCTGCGCAAGCGACCGGCGTTCCGCGAGGCGTTCGCCGGGTTCTCGCCCGACGCGGTCGCGGACTTCGGGGAGCCCGACGTCACCCGGCTCATGGCGGACGCCCGGATCGTGCGCAATCGGCGCAAGATCGACGCGGCCATCGGCAACGCGCGCGCGGTGATCGCGCTCCGGGCGCAGGGCGGACTCGGGGAGTTGATCTGGTCCTACCGGCCGGAGCGCACCCCGGAGCCCCGGACCATGAGCGAGGTGCCCAGCCGGTCCCCGGAGTCGGAGGCGCTCGCCCGGGACCTCAAGCGACGGGGTTTCGGCTTCGTGGGCCCGGTGACGGTGTTCGCCCTGATGGAGGCCATCGGGGTGGTCGACACGCACCTGGTGGAGTCGCATCGGCGCGGCACCTCCGGCATCTGGTCACGCGAGGGCACGCCCTGACCGC
>NZ_JAALDZ010000263.1:0-13426 GCF_014145125.1 Dietzia sp. CQ4
AGCCAGTTCAGATGTCACCTACTCGTGCACCAGCCCCGTTCGCCACTCGCATGCCCTGTTTGCCACCGTCCCGTGCTGTGTCCGATGAGTCACCCATTGCCCACACTCCCCAAAGTTAGCTCGACCGTACTATAATTAGTACATGCGTACTAACGATGGGTCGGCTGGCGAGGGGCGGGGCACCGTCGGTGGCCGTGCCCGACGCGATCAGATCGAGCGTGCGGCTGCTGAGGTGCTTGCTGATGTCGGCTACGGCGCCGCGTCCGTCGCTCTCATCGCGAGGCACGCGGGGGTCAGCAAAGGCGTCATCACCTATCACTTCCCGAGCAAGGATGAACTGCTGCGCCGGGTGGCGCTACGCCTGTTCCAGGAATGCGCGGCCCATATCGCCGCATGTACCAATGGCGCGGCGACTCCTGCAGATCGACTGCGCGCAGGGATCAGCGCCGAGCTGGAGTTCTTCTCCTCTCGCCGCATCGAGTTCCGTGCGATGGCGGAAGTCATGGCCAATCACCGCGATGCCGGCTTCGTCCACGCGTTCAACGATGTCTCCGCCGCGGAAACCGAAGCTCTTGCGGACCTCCTGGTGGAAGGTCAGGCGCTGGGCCAGTTCAGAGCGTTTGATGCCGACGAATTCTCCCACCTGATCAGCTCGGCCAAGAACGGGCTGCTCGACCGATGGGCGGCCGACGACACCCTGAATCTCGAATCAGCATCAGCGGCGATGATCGACTTCGTCGAAAGTGCTGTTCTCGCCCGCTGAGGAGCCAATCTTCGTAACCAGGGGAGAAATCGCTAGCCGTCGTGACGCATTGCGTCGTCGGCACCGACGGACCACCGTCTCGAGCGGCATCAAGCGGCATCAAGCGGCGTCGAGGTACAGGTAGTCCTCCCAGTACGGGCCGATCTCCCGGAGCTGGGAGACGAGCCGCCACGTCCGGCCCCTCGGCGCCACCAACGGCACCCGCAGTTCCCACCCCAACTCCGAGAGGAGCTTGTCTGCCTTCCGGTGATTGCACGGCGCGCAGGAGGCCACACAGTTCTCCCACACGTGTTCGCCCCCGCGGCTGCGCGGGATCACGTGGTCGACCGTGGTCGCACGGGCATTGCAGTACCCGCACCGGTGAGAGTCGCGATGCATCAGTGCCGCCCTCGTCATGGGCACCTGCGCCCGGTACGGGATCCGGACGTACTCGCGGAGCATGATCACCGAGGGCACTCGAACGGCCGTGTAGACCGATCGGACCAGGATCTCGTTCGGGTGATCGTGGACCACCACCGCTTTGCCCCGGAGCAGCATCACCACGGCGCGGCGGGCGGGGAGGGCGGTGAGGGCCTCGTATCCCGCATTGAGCAGCAGGACTCGGGGCGCAGCGGCTAGCGGGACGTGCGGGTCCGGGACAGGCTCAAGCCGACCAGGGGGTCGTGACCCCGGTTGTCGGTACTCCGAATTCTCGCGCACGGCTGTGCCCATGGTCGGTCTCCGCTCGTCTGCTCCGAGCCCAGTGCAGCACTGTCAACCGGGCCCGTAGTGAACCTCGCCTGCAACGATGATGCACCCTCGATGAACACTTCGCGCGCGATCACTGCGTACCGGTTGTCCGCGCCGTTCTCCGGCCGTCGCCGACGGGTGGTGGATCGGACCCCCGGGCGGATCCCACGGGCATGATGGGGAGCATGAGCAGCACTACCTTCTATGACGAGATCGGCGGCGCGGAGACGTTCCGGAAGCTGGTCCACGAGTTCTACCTGCGGGTCGCCGACGACCCGGTGCTGCGCCCGCTGTACCCGGAGCAGGACCTGGGTCCGGCCGAGGACCGCATGCGGATGTTCCTCGAGCAGTACTGGGGTGGCCCCACCACCTACTCGGAGCAGCGCGGTCACCCCCGGCTCCGGATGCGCCACAACCCCTTCCGTGTGGACCGCGCCGCCCACGACGCCTGGCTCACGCACATGCTCGCCGCGGTGGACACGATCGACCGCGAGACCATGGACGACGAGCACCGGGCGGCGATGGTGGAGTACCTCACCCGCGCCGCCGCGATGATGGTCAACACCCCGGAGGACATGTGACGTCCCCGGCCCACGCCACTCGGCCGTGGGAGGACATGGTCCTCTACCAGATCTACCCGCGCTCCTTCGCCGACTCCGACGGGGACGGCACTGGCGATCTACAGGGCGTGATCGACCGCGTCGGATACCTGGAGTTGCTCGGCGTGGACGGGGTGTGGCTGTCCCCCATCATGCGCTCCCCCGGCGCCGATCACGGCTACGACGTCTCCGATCCGCGGGACGTGGATCCGTTGTTCGGAGACGTCGAGACGCTTCGGCGGCTGGTGGAGGCGCTGCACGCCGCGCGCATGGTCCTGATCATGGACCTGGTCCCCAACCACACGAGCATCGAGCACCCGTGGTTCGCCGCCGCGGTCGCGGCCGGCCCCGGTAGCCCCGAGCGCGAGCGGTACTTCTTCCGCGACGGTCTCGGCGAGGACGGCTCCCGTCCGCCCAACAACTGGCCGTCCGTCTTCGGCGGCCCCGCCTGGACCCGCGTCACCGAGCCCGACGGCACAGCCGGGCAGTGGTACCTCCACCTGTTCGCCCCGGAGCAACCGGATCTGGATTGGTCGCACCCCGACGTGGGCGACGACCTGGACGAGACCCTGCGCTTCTGGCTCGACCTGGGAGTCGACGGATTCCGGATCGACGTGGCGCACGGTTTTGCCAAACCGGACGATCTGGCCGACCTGCCGGACGATGTGGAGATCGCCCAGCTCGTCGTCGACGAGCGCGACGCACGGTGGGACCGACCCGGCGTCCACGACGTCCACCGGCGGATCCGCGCGGTCGTCGACGAGTACCCCGGCGCGGCGACCTTCGGCGAGGTGTGGGTGGGCCCGGTCGACCGGTTCGCCCGATATCTCCGCCCCGACGAACTGCACTTCGCGTTCCACTTCCCGCTCACCGGCGCCCCCTTCGAGGCCGGCGCGGTGCGCGAGGCCATCGACGCCACGCTCGAGGCCTCCCGCCTCGCCGACTCGGCACCCACCTGGGCGTTGTCCAACCACGACGTCGTACGAGAGGTGACCCGGTACGGGAACGGCGCCCTCGGCACCGCCCGGGCGCGGGCGATGCTGCTGGTGGAACTGGCCCTGCCGGGGATCACGTTCCTCTACGAGGGGTCCGAGCTGGGTCTGCCGAGCGACTTCTCGATCCCCCACGACCGGTTGACCGACCCCACCTGGGAGCGCAGCGGCCATGCAGAGATGGGCCGAGACCACTGCCGCGTCCCGATCCCGTGGGAGGGCTCCCGGCCGCCGTTCGGCTTCTCGACCTCCGATCACACCTGGCTCCCGATGCCGGACAACTGGGACCGCCTGACGGTGGAGGCCCAGATCGAGGACCCGCAGTCCACGTTGTCGTTGTACCGGGCCGCCATCGAGACCCGGCGATCCTGGCCGGGCCCACGGACCGCGTCGATCGAGTGGTACGGGGCGCCGTCCGGATGCCTGGCGTTCCGCCGCGACGACGGCGTGGTGTGCGCGCTCAACGCTTCTGCGCGATCGGTACCGCTGCCCGACGGCGAGGTCCTGCTCTCCTCGGGCCCCCTCACTTCAGGGCCCCTCGCGTCAGGACCCCGGACCGGCGAGATCCTGCCCCCCGACACCGCGGTATGGTTGCGACCACACTAAGAACGGGGATTAAACCATGAGGCTGTCGGAGAAGACCGCGATCGTCACCGGCGGCGCCGGCGGGATCGGCAGAGGCATCGTCCGGGCGTTCGTCAAGGAGGGCGCCCGAGTACTCGTGGTGGACATCAACGACGACGCCGGCAGTGCCCTGGCGGAGGAGCTGGGTGGGAAAGTCCGATACCTGGCGGCGGACATCTCGGTCGAGGACAACGCCCGCGTCATCGTCGAGAGCGCCGTCGAGCACTTCGGGCGCCTCGACGTCCTGGTCAACAACGCACACGCCTCACGACAGGCGCCGCTGCTGGAGACCACCCGGGAGATGCTGGACCTGTCGTTCGACACGGGGTTCTATCCCACCTTCTGGCTGATGAAGGCCGCGCACCCACACCTGTCCACGACGGGCGGTTCGGTGATCAACTTCGCCTCCGGCGCCGGCATCGAGGGCAGCCCCACCCAGGCCTCCTACGCGGCGGCCAAGGAGGCCATCCGGGCCATCTCCCGGGTCGCGGCCAACGAATGGGCCCGGGACGGCGTCAACGTCAACGTGATCTCGCCGCTGGCCCTCACCGAGGGCGTCGAGGCGTACATCGAGGCCAATCCCGGCGTGGAGAAGCACCTGCTCGCGGGGACCCCGATGCGCAGGTTCGGCGACCCGGAGGCGGACATCGGCCGCGTCGCGGTGTTCCTCGCCAGCGAGGACGCCCGCTACATGACAGGGCAGACGCTCATGGTGGACGGCGGCAGTGTCAAGCTCCGGTAACACCGGGCTCCCGTCAGCGTCACGCTCGGCGCCCGTCAGCGTCACGCTCCGCTGACGCGCAACCGCGGCAGGATCACGTCGCGGACCGTCTCGGGGTTGCGTTCCACCACCACCCAGCGGCGGCCCAGGTCGCGGGCCGCCACGGCAGTGGTGCCGGAGCCGGCGAACAGGTCCACCACCAGGTCGTCCGCCTCGGTCGCCAGTTCCACGATCCGCCGCATCAGTGCCTCCGGCTTGGGCGTGCGGAACCCATCGACACCCGCATTGCGCAGCTCTGCGCGAGCGGTGTCGGTGGACCCGACCTCCTGGGACAACCAGATGGACTTGAGCTTCTTGATCCGACCCACCTCGTGCCGGTCGCGCTGGTACACGTCGACCCGCGGCCCCGACCGACCCCGCACGAGTCGACAGACCAACTCGTCGCTGCGCTCCGCCGCCCGATCGCGGGACCAGCGCCACACGGCCGGGCTCAGGTCACCGAACACCGGCAGGATCTCGGTGAGCCCGGACACGGGGTCCACGGAGACCTCGCCGGTGTCAGGGTCGCCGTAGAGCGGGTAGGTCATGGTGGGCGTGGTGCGCGGGTTGAACCGCTTGTTGGTGTTGCGCAGCGGGAGCAGACGGTAGTTCACGCCGTCCTCGGCGGTATGCGGGAAGTCTGCGGGGTCGACCGCGGAGGCGACCCCGCCGGCCAGCCGGACACGCGCGGGATCCCGCGCGTACACCATGAGCCGGTCGTGCGATCCGGCGAAGAACCTGTCGAGCTGACGCCCCTTGGGGTTGCTCTCCACGGTGAGGTCGGCGATGAAGGCATCGGCGCCGAACACGTCGTCGAGTACGCAGCGGACGCGGTGGGCCTCCGCGTCGTCCAGGTGAACCCAGACGGTGCCGGTCGCCGCCAGGAGTTCGTGCGCCACCCTCAGTCGGTGCTCGATGTACCCCAGCCACTGGTGACGCGGCATGTTGTCGTGGTAGCCGTCGAAGCGGCCGCCACGGTTGTAGGGCGGGTCGAGGTACACCAGTTGCGCCGCGCCCGTGGTCGCGAGGCCGAGCTCGTCCAGCACGTCACCGGCCTCGGTGATCCTGGCCCCGTCGCCGCCGAGGACGACGCCGGTCACCCGACCCTCGGCATCAGGGACCGCCGCGGCGAGTTCCGGCGCCGATCCGTGATCGCCCGGGACCTCGGGCTCGCCCCTCCCGGGCCAGGAGACCGAGAACCCCGGTGACGTCATCGCGGCTCGAGAGTGAGCGCGTCAGTCCGGCGGTAGGCCGTGCCGTAGCGGGCGTCCAGTCGGAGCCATGCCCCGCGTTCACTCACCCTGACCGGTTCGCCCTCCGGAGCGCGCCCGGCCCGCTCGGGCACGAAGCCGCACATCACCATGGAGAACACGATCCGCATGTCCACTCCCACGGGACTGTCGGTGTCCGCGCGCACGGTGAGCACTTCCTGGTCCAACAACGAGGGCGGCAACCCGGCCGGCCCGGCGTTCTCCCGGGCTGCGCCCCGCCCGGACTCGGTCAGGTCCAGCAGGACCTGCGCGGGGATCGCCTCGAGCATCTGGAACCCGTCGGTCGGCGGGAGCAGCCCCTGCCACGATGAGGTGAGGGGCATCCCGGGGTCGACGAGTCCGTCGGCGTCGCCGCGCGGCAGCAGGTCGAGCTCGGTGAGCAGGTGGTCGGCACCGCACACCACGTCACCACCCGGGCAGCGTCCACCGACTCCGCGGACCACCAGGGCACCGAACGGCGTCCGGGACCACACCCGCATCCTGCCGTCGTCGCCGCTGGTCACGCGGACCACAGCCGCCTCGTCGAGCCGCAACAGCCGACGCAGGAAGGTTCGCAGGTCGTCGCGGTCGGCGGGGTCTGGCACCGCGACCATGTCGTCCCCCGTCCCGCCGATCCCCTCTGCCCCGCCGGCTCCGGGACGAATCACGCCGGGTCCTCGTGGCGGAATCGCATCAGGTACTCACGCTCGGCCCGGGTGAACCGCCGCGGCCGCTGGGTCGAGAGGTCGAACGCGGCGATGGTGGCCGTGCAGTCGACCGCCGCCGGCGCCGAGTCGGGTGTGGTGCGCGCCCGGACCTCGTGGCGCGCCACGAACATGGCGGCACCGACCTTCTCGCACCACATGCGCACCCGGATCGGGCCGTCGGCGTGCTTGATCTGGCCGCGGTACTTCACCGCGAGGTCGGTCATCACGGCGCCGGCGGTGAGGGTGGCGGTGGGCGTGCCCTCCTCGAAGAGCCACGGGATGCGGGCCTCTTCGAGGAGCGTGATCATCCGGGCGTGGTTGACGTGATGGTAGAGATCCTGATCCGACCAGCGGACGGGAATCGCTGTGGTGAACACGCGGCGTCCCGGCTCACCGGAGGCCCCGAGGGGTCCCCCGGCCTCGTAGACGAGCTGTTCGCTCACTGCGCGGGCCCCTCGTCGGTGATCGCCGCGCGCTGGTGTGCTGCCTCCAGGACGTGACGCACCCCGGCGGGAATCTCGACGGCCGTAGAGGTCGAGGCGTCGTAGGCGACCATCACCACGCGCAGCGCGCAGCAGACCTCCCCCGCGGCGTCGAAGATCGTCTGCCTGATCTGGTACGAGGTGGTCCCCACGTGCTCCACCTCGATCTCCACGTCCACCGAAGTCGAGTCCCGCAGCACCGGGCGGAGATGGTCGATCTCGACCCGGCGCACCACCTGCGGCAGGTTTCCGAGTCCGAACGGGCCGAACCTGCTGCGGACGAACAGGATCCGCGCCTCCTGCGCATACTCGATGTACTTGACGTTGTTGACGTGCCCGAACTGGTCGAAGTCCGCCCACCGCACCTGGAGGGTGCAGCGGAACGTTCCGCGGTCCGGGGTCTGCTCGCCGGGACTCATCTCGCCTCCTCGCGCTCGCCGAGCAGCGCCGCGCGCTCCTCGGGACTGATCTCGAGTGTCGTGCTCTCGTCCGGCGCCGTCACCACCAACACGGTGTCGACGACAGCGCACGGCTCCGGACCCGTGGAGTCCGAGCCGATCGAGGTCCTCATGGTGAACGAGGTGCGACCGACCCGGAGGACCTCGACGTCCACCCACACGCTCGTGGCGCCGTACCCGATGACCCGGCGGAAGTCGATCTCCATCCACCGCGCCAGCGAGATCGGCACCCGTGACCCCGGGACACCGAACTTGTCCCGGAACCACATCAGTCTGGCGTCCTGGGAGAACTCCTGGAACCGCACATTGTTGACGTGCTGCCCCACAAAATCCGCGATGCGCAGCGGGATGTGGACCCGGTGGACGGCTCCGGGGGTATGCGTGTCCGGCGCGGCGTGCGATCCCATCCGCGTCAGTCCCGTGTCAGCTTGCGGTGGGTGACCCGGTGCGGGCGGGCGGCGTCGGGGCCCAGACGCTCGACCTTGTTCTCCTCGTAGCCCTCGAAGTTGCCCTCGAACCAGTACCACTGCCCCTCGTTGACGTTGCCCTCCCACGCGAGGATGTGGGTACAGGTGCGGTCGAGGAACCACCGGTCGTGCGAGATCACCACGGCGCAGCCGGGGAAGTCCTCGAGGGCGTTCTCGAGGCTGCCGAGGGTCTCGGTGTCGAGGTCGTTTGTCGGCTCGTCCAGCAGGATCAGGTTGCCGCCGACCTTGAGGGTCAGGGCCAGGTTCAGTCGGTTGCGCTCACCGCCCGACAGCACACCGGCCTTCTTCTGCTGATCCGGGCCCTTGAAACCGAAGGCGCTCACGTACGCGCGCGACGGCATCTCGTTCTGGCCGACCTCGATGAAGTCGTTGCCCTCGGAGACGACCTCCCACACCGACTTCTCGGGATCGATGTTCGCGCGGGACTGGTCCACATAGCTCAGCTTGACCGTGTCGCCGACCCGCACGGACCCCGCGTCCGGCTCCTCGAGCCCGACGATCGTCTTGAACAGGGTGGTCTTACCCACACCGTTGGGGCCGATCACGCCGACGATGCCGTTGCGCGGCAGGGTGAACGACAGGTCCTTGATCAGGACGCGGTCGTCGAAGCCCTTCTGCAGCTTGTCCGCCTCGACCACCACGTTGCCCAGGCGCGGCGGGGTGGGGATCTGGATCTCCTCGAAGTCCAGCTTGCGGTGCTTCTCGGCCTCCGCCGCCATCTCCTCGTACTTGGCCAGTCGCGCCTTGGACTTGGACTGGCGGGCCTTGGCGCCGGAGCGGACCCACTCGAGCTCGGCCTTGAGGCGCTTCTGCAGCTTCTGGTCCTTCTTGCCCTGGACCTCGAGGCGCTCGGCCTTCTTCTCCAGGTAGGTGGAGTAGTTGCCCTCGTAGGGGTGCAGCTTGCCGCGGTCGACCTCACAGATCCACTGCGCCACGTGATCGAGGAAGTAGCGGTCGTGTGTGACGGCCAGGACGGCGCCCGGGTAGGCGGCCAGGTGCTGCTCCAGCCACAGCACCGACTCGGCGTCGAGGTGGTTGGTGGGCTCGTCGAGCAGGAGCAGGTCGGGCTTGCTCAGCAGCAGCTTGCACAGCGCGACGCGGCGCATCTCGCCACCGGACAGGTGGGTGACGGGCGAGTCGCCCGGCGGGCAACGCAGTGCGTCCATGGCCTGCTCGATCTGGGAGTCCACGTCCCAGGCGTCCACCGCGTCGAGCTGCTCCTGGAGCCGACCCATCTCCTCCATGAGCTCGTCGGTGTAGTCGGTGGCCATCTCCTCGGCCACCGCGTTGTACCGGCGGATCTGCACCATGGTCTCGCCGAGTCCGTCCTCGACGTTCTCCTTGACCGTCTTGGTCTCGTCGAGCACGGGCTCCTGCATGAGGATGCCGACGCTGGCCTCCGGGTCGAGGAACGCCTCGCCGTTCGAGGGCTGGTCGAGGCCGGCCATGATCTTGAGGATCGAGGACTTGCCCGCGCCGTTGGGCCCCACGACGCCGATCTTCGCACCGGGATAGAAGGACATCGTCACGTCGTCGAGGATCACCTTGTCCCCGTGCGCCTTGCGAACCTTCTTCATCGTGTAAATAAACTCGGCCACTTCTGCCCTCTCACCTGCGCAAATAGTTCACATCGCCGCGGCCAGGCCGCGGGCACGACCCCCATGTTACGTGCCCACCCGCGGCCTCGGTGAGCACGGCGGAGGGCTACCCGCGGCCCTGCCGGTTCAGACCCGGACCGCCTCCGCGAACGCGCTGTCGGCGGCCCGCCCCTCCGGCGCGTCGTCGGCGTCCCGGGAGCCGATCTCCATGACGTCCTCCACGCCGTCCGCGCCCTGCGACTGCCCCGCCCCCTCCCCGTCGGGAGAGATGCCGGGCCCCTCCGGTTGGGCCCTGCGCATGGTCACGTCCATCCGCGACAGGTCCGGGCCCAGGGCGGTCACCCGCATCTCCAGGTCGCGCTGGATCCTGCCGTCCTTCTCGTACTCGTTGGTGAGAAGCCGACCCTGGACGATCACGCCGTCGCCCTTGACCAGTTTCCCCGACGCCCGCTGCGCCAGCCTGCCCCAGCAGTTGGCCGAGAAGTACAGGGTGCCGCCGGTCTTCCACTCCCCGGTGTCGCGGTCCTGGTAGCGGGTGTTGCTGGCCACCCGGAAGGAGAACACCGAGTCCTCTCCGACGCGGCGGGTGGTGGGGTCGGTGATCACGGTTCCGCGGACGGTGGTGTGGGTCTCGTTCATGGTCTCGCTCCTGTCACACTCGGACCGACCGTGCGTCGGCCTCGTGCCCCAGAGCGTGCCCCACCTCGTCGTCGTCGTATCCCGGTCGCACCGCCCGCGGTGCCCGCCCTGTGGAGTGGCGGGAGGGGTGTGGAGCGAGGAGCCCGACGACGACGAGGTGGGCGCCTCTCAGGCCCGGCGGTCGGCGCGGGACATCTCACCGAGCATCTCGTTGTAGGCCCTGAGCTCGGCGTCGTCGTCGCGCTCAGCCTGCCGCTCGCCGCGCCGCGCGTCCCGCATGTCGCTCTGGTACCACTGCCAGGCCAGGGCCAACATGACGATGAACAGCGGGATCTCCCCCGCCGCCCACGCGACGCCGCCGCCGACCTGCTGGCTCTGCAGCAGGTCCGGGATCCAGGGCAGCCCGATCCCGCCGTACCAGTTCTCGGCGAGCACGGTCTTGTAGTTCATCAGCATGATGCCGAAGAAGGCGTGGAACGGCAGCGAGCTGAGCAGCACCATGAGCTTGTAGAGCGGCGAGAAGTGCCGCGGCGCCGCGTCGACCCCGATGATCACCCAATAGAACAGGTAACCGCTGATGAGGAAGTGGACGTTCATGAACATGTGGCCCAGGTGCTCGGAGGCCAGAGCCTCGTAGAACCCGCCGAAGTAGATGATGTAGAAACCCGCCACGAACTGCACCGACGCGACGATCGGATGGGTGAGGAAGCGGGAGAGCGGGTTGTTGATGAACTCGACGATCCACTCACGCGGCCCGGGCGGGTTCCCGCGCCCCGCCGCCGGGAGCGCCCGCAGCGCCAGGGTCAGCGGCCCGCCGAGCGCGAGGAGCACCGGCACGAGCATCGAGATGAGCATGTGCCCCACCATGTGGCTGGCGAAGTCGGCCATCATGTACATCCCCATGCCGGAGCTGGTGGTGAGGAACAGCAGGACGCAGCCGAGCACCCAGGCCACGGTCCGGCCCACCGGCCACGAGTCGCCGCGACGGCGCAGGGTGATCAGGCCCCACACGTACAGGCTCAGCAGGACGACCGCGGCCAGGCCCAGCACCAGGTCGAAGCGCCACAGCCCGAGCACGGTGCCGAAGGAGAACGGACCGGGGAGCTCGAAGCCCAGCAGCGCCTCCTGGCGGGTGGGGACGTAGAGCGGCGCCGGCGGCGGGGTGCGGCCGAGCGAGACCGACAGCCCGATCGTGCCCGCCATCACCACGGCCTCGACCAGCCCGATCCGCAGCAGGGTCCCGCGGTCGACGGGGGCGTTGGCCGATCTGGACTCGATCTTCGCGATGATCCGGCGGCGCATCGCCAGCCCGAACATCGCGAGCAGGACCAGCAGCAGCGCCTTGGCCAGCACGAGCAGCCCGTAGGTCGACGAGAAGAGGTCGCCGGGGTGCAGCCGCACGAGCGCGTTGATGATTCCGGAGAACCCGAGCGCGACGATCGCGATGGTGGCCACCACCGAGTAGCGGCGCAGCGCCAGTGCCACGCGGGAGCCGCCCCGCATGGTGTGGGCGAGCACCGCGACCAGCCCACCCACGTAGAACGCCGCGGCGAACAGGTGGATGATCAACGAGTTGGTGGCGATGTCGTGCGCCGTGCTCCCGGAGGCGTGTCCCGTGGCCGCCACCGGCAGCAGCGAGAGGACCGACACGCCCAGCCAGATCACAGACCAACGCCAACTCAGGGTGAGCCGTTGACCGATCCCGGCCACCAGTGCGATCACCGCCGCCCACCGCCAGGACGAGGCCACGTCGATTTGGCTGATCGCCACGATCCACTGGTCCGGCGGCAGCGACTCCCAGAGGGTGCGGCCGGAGACGTCCGACAGGGTCAGCGGGATGAGCAGTGCCGCGGCCACCGCCCAGGCGATGTTGGCCCACGAGGAGATCCGCTGCGAGCGGTAGCCGTCCACGTCGAGGGTCTTGTCCTTCTGGGGCGGTGTGAAGAACGCCGCGAACAGGGCCGTCCCCACCGCCACCGCCGCGAGCAACTCTCCCATCGCGCGGACCGCCGGGAGCCCGGCCGTTGTGAGAACGCCCGGGTCCGGGACGCCCACCAGCGCGAGCGCCACCTCGGTGGACATGCCCGAGAGCGGGATCACCACCGCCGCGGCCACCACCGCGAGCAGGATCACCACGGGCACCACGCTGCGGGTCCTGAGCGGTCCGGCGGTGGTGGGTGTCGACTTGGACGACGTCATGGCCACCATCGTATTAACCCGATCGCCCCCGGGCCGATTCGCGGCTGCTGCGCACACCCCCGGATCGGCTACCATTCTTCCGGCGACGCCGGACGCGAGCGTCGCAGGCCTCCGTAGCTCAGTGGATAGAGCATCCGGTTTCTACCCGGCTGGTCAGGGGTTCGAATCCTCTCGGGGGCGCACAGGTCTGGGCATATGTCCGGCACGGCGACCGGCCCTCAGCCGGCCACCGTGCCCACATCGTCGCCGGCAGCGGGTCACCGCCCGCCGCGTGGTCACCGCCCCGCCGCGTGGTCACCGCCCCGCCGCGTGGTCACACCTGATCACGTTCTCCCAGGTGGGGTGTTCCGAAATCCATCCGATGTGACCACTCGCCGAGTGGGCACCTCGTTCGCGGCCGCGGCTGCCGGTGAGAGGGGTGAGCGGCGGGGTCGTTGCTGGCCGCCTCCCGTCTGCTGCGGGCGGTTGCCCCGCGACCGGCGCTCCAGCACACGGACGCGCACCCACTAGACGGGCCTCCCATCGCGGAATCGGCCGGTGATACGTTTCATGTTCGGCCCGATTGTCGCAATCGGCGCCGATGACACGGGGTGCCCCTACCGAACGGGGCTGAGATCACACCCGCTGAACCTGAACTCGTTCACACGAGCGGAGGGATGTCACATGCGCTGGTGCACGCTGTGGTGAGCCGTCCGGGAACCACGGCGGTATCGCTCGAGGACCTGGGACACACCTATCCGGGCGCGCGCCGCGCGGTGCTCGCGGACCTCACCCTCTCCGTTCCGGTGGGCGAACACATCGCCGTCGTCGGGCGCAGCGGATGTGGCAAGTCGACGCTGCTGTCGCTGATCGCCGGCCTCACCGAGCCGACGACGGGGTCCGCCCTCGTCCTCGACGCGAGTCAGCCCGCACGACGCCTGGAGTCCTGCGCGTTGATGCCCCAGGGCGACAGCCTGTTGCCCTGGCTGACCCTGCTCGACAACGTCGCGATCAGTCTCCGTAACCAACGGGTGGGCCGGCGCGCGGCCCGCGCCGAGGCCCAGTCCTTGCTGGACCGCCTGGGTCTGGGCGTCTGGTCCGGGGCCCGTCCCGCGGCACTCAGCGCGGGGATGCGCCAGCGCGGCGCACTCGCGCGCGC
>NZ_JAALDZ010000264.1:0-7915 GCF_014145125.1 Dietzia sp. CQ4
GCGTGCATCCCGGCCGCCCTCGCGGCACGGAGACCGGTCAGAGTGGGCCCGCCGGGCGCGCCGTCATTGGCGCCGGGGCGCGGGTCGGGAAAGCCCGCGAGGATGCGGGCGGTCTCGCGGAAGGTGCACAGCGGAGCACCGCGGGTGGGGGTCACCGTCCGCCCGGCCCGCAGGTCGTCGACCACCCGACGGGCCGAGGCGGGGGTCTGGTCGTCGAAGAACTCCCAGTTGACCATCACCACCGGGGCGTAGTCGCAGGCGGCGTTGCACTCGATGTGCTCCAGGGTCACCCTTCCGTCGTCCGTGGTGCCGGGGCCGTCGAGCTCGAGGTGCTCGGCGAGGGAGGCCAGGATCTCGTCCCCGCCCATCACCGCGCAGAGCGTGTTGGTGCACACGCCCACCAGGTAGTCACCCGTCGGGGTGCGGCGGTACATCGAGTAGAACGTCGCCACCGCCATCACCTCGGCCGCCGTCAGGTCGAGCACCCGGGCGCAGAACTCGATGCCGGCCGGGGTGATGTGCCCGTCCTCCGCCTGCACGAGGTGCAGCAGCGGGAGCAGCGCCGACCTGTCCTGCGGATAGCGGGCGACGATCACGGCGGCATCGGCGGCCAGACGCTCCCGGACCTCGTCCGGGTAGGTCCGCCGGGCGCCCGGGCGGACGATCGCGCCCGCCTCGTCGGGTTTCTGGCCGAACTGGAGGAAGACCGGCTCGCCGCTCATCGGTCGACACCCCCCATCACCGGGTCGATGCTGGCGACGGCGGCGATCACGTCGGCGAGCATCCCGCCCTCGCACATCGCGGCCACCGCCTGCAGGTTGGTGAACGACGGGTCGCGGTAGTGGACGCGGTACGGGCGGGTGCCGCCGTCCGAGACCATGTGCACCCCCAGTTCGCCGCGGGGCGACTCGACCGGCACGTAGACCTGTCCCGGGGGTACGGGGAAACCCTCGGTGACGAGCTTGAAGTGATGGATGAGCGCTTCCATCGAGCTGTCCATGATGTGGCGGACGTGCTCGGCGGAGTTGCCCAGGCCGTCGGGGCCCACCTTGAGCTGGGCGGGCCACGCGATCTTGGGGTCGGCGACCATCACCGGGCCGGGCTCGAGCCGGTCCAGGCACTGCTCGACGATCCTCAGCGACTCCTTCATCTCGTCCACGCGGATGACGAACCGGTCGTAGCAGTCGCTGCCCGACCCGGTCACCACGTCGAACTCATAGGTCTCGTACCCGCAGTACGGATCGGTCCGGCGCACGTCGTGGGGTAGCCCGCTGGCCCGCAGCACCGGGCCGGTCACCCCGAGGGCGATGCATCCGGTGAGGTCAAGGTAACCCACGCCCTCGAGCCGCATCTTCCAGATCGGGTTCTGGCGCAGGAGGAGCTCCATCTCGCGGATGCGACCGGGCATCACCTCCAAGAGCTCGCGGACCTTGGGCACGGCCTCGTCCGGGAGGTCCTGGACCACCCCGCCCGGCCGGACGTAGGCGTGGTTCATCCGCAGGCCGGTGATGATCTCGAAGACGTCCAGGACCATCTCCCGCTCGCGGAAGCCGAACAGCATGGGAGTACTGGCGCCGAGCTCCAGGGCGCCGGTGGCGAGCGCGACCATGTGCGAGGAGATCCGGTTGAGCTCCATGAGCATCACCCGGATGACCGACGCCCGCTCCGGGATCTGGTCGGTGATCCCGAGCAGCCGTTCCACCCCGAGGCAGTAGGCGACCTCGTTGAAGAACGGCGAGAGGTAGTCCATCCGGGTGACGAAGGTGACGCCCTGGGTCCAGTAGCGGTACTCGAGGTTCTTCTCGATACCGGTGTGCAGGTAGCCGATCCCACAGCTCGCGCGGGTGACGGTCTCGCCCTCGATCTCGAGGATGAGCCGCAGCACCCCGTGAGTGGACGGGTGCTGGGGGCCCATGTTGACGACGATGCGGTCGTCGTCGGCGTTCCGTGCCGCGTCGCTGATCGCCTCCCAGTCCTGCCCGGTCGCGGTGAGGACGGTGTCCGAGTCGGTTCTGTCGGCCATCAGCTGTAGGCCCTCCGCTGGTCCGGGGGCGGGATGGTCGCGCCCTTGTACTGCACGGGGATCCCGCCGAGCGGGTAGTCCTTGCGTTGCGGATGGCCCTCCCAGTCGTCCGGCATCTGGATGCGGGTGAGTGAGGGGTGTCCGTCGAAGTGGACGCCGAAGAAGTCGTAGGTCTCCCGCTCGTGCCAGTCGGTGGTCGGATAGATCCTGGTCAGGGACGGGATGTGCGGATCGGAATCGGGGGCCGAGACCTCCAGCAGCAGCCGGCGGTTGTGGGTGATCGACTGGAGCGGGTAGACCACGTGCAGTTCGTGGCCCGCGGCGTCGGGGTAGTGCACCCCGCTCGCCCCGAGTGACATCTCGAAGCGGAGTGCGGGGTCGTCCCGGAGTGTCAGCGCGACCGCCGGCAGATGTCGGCGCCGGACGTGCAGGGTCAGCTGTCCGCCGTGCACCACGACCTTCTCCACGGCCTCGTCGAAGGTCGGTCCGCCCCGCGATGCCAGTGCGGCCGTGAGCGCGGCGACCACCTCGTCGTCGTCCCCACCGTCGGGCGGCCGGGTACCGCCCGGCATGTCGACCGGGCGCACGAGCCCGCCGAACCCGGAGGTGTCCCCGGAGCCGCGCACCCCGAACATGCCGTGGCGGACGCCGACCGTGGTCGCGTCGGATCCGGCCGGGCCCGCGGGGTCCGGGGCATCGGCCGGGACCGGATGATCGCCGGTCACCGGAACATCCCCTCGACGGGGATGAGCGGACGCTGGTCCAGGGCCGCCTGCTCCGCCGCGCGGACGGCCTCGGCCCGGTTGGCGCCGAGGGGCATGTGCTGGATCTTGTCGTGCAGGGTGATGATCGCGTGCATGAGCATCTCGGGCCGCGGCGGGCATCCGGGCAGGTAGATGTCCACGGGGACGACGTGGTCGACGCCCTGGACGATCGCGTAGTTGTTGAACATCCCGCCCGAGGACGCGCACACACCCATGGCCAGCACCCACTTGGGCTCGGCCATCTGGTCGTACACCTGGCGCAGGACCGGGGCCATCTTCTGGCTGACGCGGCCGGCGACGATCATCAGATCGGCCTGGCGGGGGGAGGCCCGGAACACCTCGGTCCCGAACCGGGCCAGGTCGTAGCGGCCGCCACTGGTGGCCATCATCTCGATGGCGCAGCACGCCAGGCCGAAGGTGGCGGGCCAGAGCGACCCCTTGCGCATGTAGCCCGCGAGTTGCTCGACCGTGGTCAGCAGGAACCCGCTCGGCAGTTTCTCTTCCAGTCCCATGACTGTCTCCTCCTCCCGGTTCCGGTCAGTCCCAGCTCAGTCCGCCCCGACGCCACTCGTAGGCGTAGGCGACGGAGACGTTGAAGACGAACAGGGCCATCGCGGCCAGCCCGAACAACCCGAGGTTGTCGAAGTGGACGGCCCACGGATAGAGGAAGAGGATCTCGATGCCGAAGATGATGAACAGCATCGCGGTGAGGTAGTACTTCACCGGGAACCGTCCGCCGCCGACCGGCTGCGGGGTGGGCTGGATGCCGCACTCGTAGGCCTCGAGTTTCGACCTGTTGAACCGGCTCGGACCGGCCAGCGAGGAGACCAGCGAGGAGAAGACGGCAAAGGCGACGGCGACGGCCCCGAGGGCCAGGATCGGCACGTACTCGTTCATCGCGTCACTCCTCGCGTGTTCCTCGAGAAGGCACCTGTGGGCAGACTTCTCCTGCAACCGCATGGGATCGTCGGCGACCGGTGGTGGTGGGTTGACGGCCCGCCGACTCCCTGTCAGATCGGGGTGTCCCGGTCCTCGACTGTGACTCTACTCACATTGCTTTGACGTGTGTCTGGACTTTCGGCAGACGACTTCCGGGGTCTGCGGCGGCTGTCAACGGTTGCCGTCAACGGCGACCGTCCGTGGCGGCGGGCGCTCAAGTCGGCGCGAGGAGCGAGGTGACGGTGTCCCGCAGCCGGAGCGGGTCGATCGGGTGCGGGACCGACGCGTCGGCCCGGGACCAGTCGGCCAGCCACCGGTCGTCCGCGCGCCCGATCAGCACGAGGATCGGCGGGGTGTGGTCGAGCTCGTCGCGCAGCTGCTTGGCCAGACCCAGCCCGCCGGTGGGGGCGGCCTCGCCGTCGAGGATCGCGAGACCGATCCCCCCGGCGTCCATGTGCTCGATCACCACCGGTGCCGTGGCGACCTCGGTGAAGTGCAGTCGGGGGAGGTCGGGGTGCGGGCGCGTGCCCAGTGCTGACATGACGCGGCTGCGGGTCGCGGCGTCGTGGCTGTAGACGAGCACCCGTAGCTCGACGTCCGGACTGGTGATCTCGGTCACGTTCGCGATGCTACCGAGCGGGCTCGGCTGCGGTGGGGGCAGCCGGCGCACCGGCCGAAACGAGAGACGCGGCCCGGGCTCGAGAGCACCGGGCCGCGTCTGCGGCGGAGGATAGGGGATTTGAACCCCTGAGGGGCTATAAACCCCAACCCGCGTTCCAGGCGAGCGCCATAGGCCACTAGGCGAATCCTCCGTGGACGAGAGTACCCAGCGCGGCCAACCACTGGCAAACCATCCGGGAATCGCCGGCCACATCCCGGGCTGCGTGCAGCGGCGGAGGCGGCACGGCTAGACTCGTCACCGGACCCCGCGCGGCGTCCATCCTGTGAACTCCCCCAGGGCCGGAAGGCAGCAAGGGTCAGCGGGCTCTGGCGGGTGCGCGGGGTCCCTTTACGTCTGGGTACACACACCACCGACGATGTCGACCTCCCGGAGGCCACTATGGCGCTGTCCGATCTCTCCGCCGACGAACTGACCCGGCTCGAGTCGGAGTTGTCGTCCGAGTACGACACGCTCGCCGACCGGGGGCTGTCCCTGGACCTGACCCGCGGTAAGCCGTCGCCGGAGCAGCTGGATCTCTCCGAACGACTGCTGGCGCTGCCGGGGGAGGGTGACCACACGGCCGGCAAGACCGACGTCCGTAACTACGGCGGCGGCGCCGGTCTTCCGGAGCTCCGCGGGATCATCGCCGAACTGCTGGGGGTGGACGCCGGCCGCGTGATCGCCCAGGACAACGCGAGCCTGTCGATCATGTACGACCTGCTGACGTTCTCGATGCTGTTCGGCACGCCCGACTCCGAGCGTCCGTGGAAGGACGAGCCGAAGCTCCGCTGGTTGTGCCCGGTCCCCGGGTACGACCGTCACTTCGGCATCACCGAGGCCCTCGGTATCGAGATGATCCCCGTGACGATGGGGCAGGACGGTCCGGACATGGACGAGGTGGAGCACCTCGTCGCCACGGACCCGTCGATCAAGGGCATGTGGTGTGTGCCGATCTACTCCAACCCGACCGGCACCGTCTACAGCGGCCACACCGTGTCCCGGCTCGCCCGCATGGCCGCGGCCGCCCCGGACTTCCGGGTGATCTGGGACAACGCCTACGTGGTGCACACGCTGACCGAGGACTTCCCCAAGGTGCCCGATGTGGATTCGCTGGCCGCCGAGGCCGGGCACCCCAACCGATTCCTGCAGGTGTGTTCGACGTCCAAGATCACCTTCGCCGGGGCGGGCGTGTCGTTCCTCTCCGCCTCCGAGCCCAACCTCGACTGGTACCTGGGGCACACCGGGATCCGGTCGATCGGCCCCAACAAGGTCAACCAGTTGGCCCACGCGCGCTTCTTCGGAGACGCCGACGGGGTGCGGGACCACATGCAGAAGCACCGCGGGATCGTGGCCCCGAAGTTCGAGGCGGCCGCCGCCGCGCTGGACCGGAGGCTCGGTGGGTACGACGTGGCCCGCTGGACGAGTCCCGAGGGCGGGTACTTCATCGACCTCGAGGTGCCGGACGGCACCGCCACGGAGACCGTCCGCCTGGCCAAGGCGGTCGGGGTGGCTCTGACCCCTGCGGGTTCGGCCTATCCGTACGGGCAGGATCCCGACGATCGGCACATCCGATTGGCCCCCACGTTGCCGCCGCTGGCCGAGGTCGAGACGGCGATGGACGTCGTGGGGCTGTGCGCGCTGCTCGCCGCGTGCCGCGACGCACGAAACTGATGTAACAGCACCTCCCCCTTCGTTAATCACCTTCCCTCATGGGTCGGGTGCGCCGGGCGCCCGCCCTCGCGCTCCGGCGCGGGTCGCCGCGCCGTCTTCACCTGCGAGACATGCCCCGACGTGATCTACAACACGTTCCCATTGGGTGGGCACGCTGGGGGGACCGCGGCGGTGGCGCTGACGTGCACGTATGTCGCCAGCCGCATAGTTGAGCAATAGTCAACGAGGGGAGGTCCTTGATCCCCGCAGGTCGGCATGGTTGTATCTCTACCGTCCGGACCCCACAAGGGATCGGGCACCGGAGTGCGGCTGAGGGGCTGCGAGGGGCCGGTGCTTCGATCCTGGTCCGGAACCGCGCCGCGAGGGTCTGAGGGGGCCCGCACCGCCGCGCGAGGGACGTCGGGAGGGGCTGCGGAGACGCGGCCCCTCCGGTCATTTCCGGAGGTCGTGTCCCGGGACGCGGAGGGCGGACCTCGCCGTCGTACCCCCTGGGTACCCTCTACACGTGGCCCTCTATCGGAAGTACCGCCCCGCCTCCTTCGCCGAGGTCGTGGGCCAGGAGCACGTCACCGAACCGCTCTCGGTGGCCCTGTCCTCCGGTCGCATCAACCACGCCTATCTCTTCTCCGGCCCGCGAGGGTGCGGCAAGACGTCGTCCGCCCGGATCCTCGCCCGGTCGCTGAACTGCGTGGAGGGGCCCACCGCCACGCCGTGCGGGGAGTGCGACTCGTGCGTGGCCCTGGCGCCCGGGGGCACGGGCACGCTGGACGTCACCGAGCTCGACGCGGCCAGTCACGGCGGCGTGGACGACACCCGCGACCTGCGTGAGCGGGCGTTCTTCGCGCCGGCGTCGTCCAGGTACCGGGTGCTCATCATCGACGAGGCGCACATGGTCACCAACGCGGGCTTCAACGCCTTGCTCAAGATCGTGGAGGAGCCGCCGGAGCACCTCATCTTCATCTTCGCCACCACCGAGCCGGAGAAGGTGCTGCCGACCATCCGCTCGCGGACGCATCACTACCCGTTCCGCCTGCTCACCCCGTCGTCGATGCGCGGGCTGGTCGAGCGGATCAGCGAGCAGGAGGGCGTGAGGGTCGAGCCCACGGTCTTCCCCCTGGTCATCCGCGCGGGTGGTGGGTCGCCGCGTGACACGCTGAGCGTGCTGGATCAGCTGATGGCGGGCGCGGGCGAGGACGGCATCACCTACTCGCGTGCGGTGAGTCTGCTGGGGGCCACCGAGGTCGCGTTGATCGACGACACCGTGGACGCGCTCGCCGCGGGTGACGGTGCGACGCTGTTCCGGACCGTCGACAAGGTCATCGAGGCCGGGCTCGACCCCCGCCGGTTCGCCGCCGACCTGCTCCAGCGGTTGCGGGACCTGATCATGGTGCAGTCGGTGCCCCAGGCCATCGAGCGCGGGCTGGTCGACGCCCCGGTCGAGCAGGCCGACACCATGCGGCGCCAGGCCGAGAACATCGGACCCGCCACCCTGGCGCGGTGTGCGGACATGGTGCACGAGGGGATGGGGTCGATGCGCGGCGCCACCTCGCCCAGGCTGCTGCTGGAGATCCTCTGCGCCAAGCTGCTCCTGCCCTCCGCCGACGACTCCATGATCGCGCTGTTGCAGCGAGTCGAGGCGCTGGAGTCGGGCACCGCGCAGGCGGCCACCGCGCCTGCCGGTGGTGCCCGGGTCCGGGACGGGGGTCCGTCCGGAGTGGGTGGGGCTTCGCCGGACGACGACGAAGGGCGCACCGGCCCGGGCGGCGCACCCGGCACGCAGCCTCCGGCCCAGGCGGAGGGTCGGCCGAAGTTCGTGCGCCGATCCCAAGCGCAACCCGCCGAGCCGGCCGCCCGGCA
>NZ_JAALDZ010000265.1:0-4850 GCF_014145125.1 Dietzia sp. CQ4
GGGGCGGACGGCGAGGTGGTCGGCTGCGGACCGGTCGGCCCGCCCTAGGCCGAACCCCGCTGGTCCGGACCGCCCCCGAACTCCCGCCCGGTCCCGCGCCCGAGGAGGTCGAAGGCCTCGTCGAGGTAGACGGTCGGGTCGTGCTCCGCTGCGTCGCGGCCCGGTTCTCCCGCGAGCGGCTGGCGCCTGAGCACCGACGCCCCGGCCGCCAGTCCCAGGTCCACGAGCACGCGGACCCGGAACACGCTCAGGTGGGGCGCCCGGCGGCCGACCGCCTCGTACAACGGGTCGAGGATGCTCTCGGCACAGGGACGCTCCTCGTTGCCCATCAACAACATGACCTGTTCGCCGACCACGAGGAGGTTCTCCGCCGCGACGATGTCGTCCTCAGAGCGGCCGTAGGACTCCCGGAAGATCGAGCGCAGGACGTCGAGCGGCGACATCCCCGCCGGCGCCTGGTCGACCCTCCGGACCCATTCGGCGACCTGCTCGCGGAGGAAGTGGACGAACGCGTCCTCGCGGTGGGCGAAGTAGTTGTGGAAGGTGCGGGTGGAGACCCCGGCCCGGTCGGCGATGGCCGAGACCGTCGCCCCCTCCGCGCCCTCGGCCACCAGGAGCTCGACCGCGGCCACCGAGAGGCGGGTGAGGGTGTCGGCCTTCTTGCGCTCCCGGAGGCTAGCCATCTGTCCGCGTACCGGTACCACCGCCACCGTCCGGGTCGGCGTGCCCGCCGCGCGCCTCGTGCCGGCCCGCCCCCGGGGACTGCTCGGCGACGGTGTCGGCCGAGTGTCGGCCGCCGACGAGTGCCGATTCGCGGTGGGCGCCGCCGTCGGTGTCCTCGCCGTCCGTGGCGGTGCTCGTCCCCTGCTGCGCGGACTCGTCCGCGGTCTCCAGCGCCGACCCCTCGACGTCGACGGTGGGGAGGAGTCTGTCCAGCCACCGGGGCAGACCCCAGGCCCGCTCGCCGAGGAGGAACATCACGGCCGGGATGATGGTCATGCGCACCACGAACGCGTCGAACAGCACGGCGATCGCCAGCGCGAAGCCCATCACCTTGATGAACTGCTCGTCGATCGTCATGAAGGCGGCGAAGACGCTGATCATGATCAACGCGGCGGCGGTGACGACGCGCGCCCCGTGTTTGAAGCCGTTGGCGACCGCGTTGTGTGCGGTCTTGCCGTGCACCCACCCCTCGCGCATCCTCGTGACCAGGAACACCTGGTAGTCCATCGCCAGACCGAACACGATGCCGATGAGCATGATCGGCAGGAAGCTGATGACGGGTTGCGGATCGGAGATGATCCCGCCCCAGCCCTCCTGCCAGATCGCCACGGTGACGCCGAAGGTCGCCGCGACCGAGAGGCCGAAGCCCAGCGCCGCGATCAGCGGCACCCAGATCGACCGGAACACCAGCATGAGCAGGATGAACGCGAGCGCCAACACGATGGCGATGTACGGCAGCAGCACCTCGGTGAGGCGTTCGGAGATGTCCTCGTAGATCGGGGTGACGCCGGTGACGGAGTAGGTGCCCCCGGTCTCCTGTTCGAAGGCCGCGACCCCGGACCTGATCTCCGCGAGCACGTCCGCGGCCCGCTCGTCGGTCGCACCGTACTCGGGCGTGACGAGGAGTTGGGCGGCGTCGCCCGCCTCGTTGGTCACGATGATCTGCGCGTTCTGCACTCCGTCGAGCGCCTGGATGTCCGCCGCGGCGGTGGCCCACGCGGCCGGACGCTCTTCCTCCGCCACATCGAGCGTGTCCACGAAGGCGATCATGGGGGCGTTGCGACCGGGACCGAACGCCTCGTCGGTCATGTCGTAGGCCACGCGGTTCGGGGTGTCCGGGGCCATCGTGCCGTCGGACGGCATGGCCAGTCGCAGCTGCACGGCCGGCAGGGCCAGCAGGACGAGCAGCAGGACACCGGCGGTCGCGAAGAACACGGGACGGGCGCGGATGCGGCGCACCCACGTCAGGCCCATCGTCGGCTTCTCGTCCTCCGGGTCGGGAGCCTTGACGCCCTTGACGCGGGCCGCGAAGAGCCTGGTCCCGACGGCACCGAGGATGGCGGGCAGCAGCGTGATGGCGACCAGGACCGCGATCGCGACGGTCGCCGCGGCGGACAGCGCCATCGCGGTGAGGAACGGGATGTTGATGATCGACAGGGCCGCGAGGGCGACGAGCACGGTGAGTCCGGCGAAGACGACCGCGGAGCCGGCCTTGCCGACCGCCAGCCCGGCGAGGTGCGCGCGCTGCCTGGCGTCGATGGTCTTGAGCTTCTCCGCGAGTTCGGCCGGTTCGAGGTCGTTCCCCCCGATGTGTTTGACCAGCTCGGTGCGGAACCGGGAGACGATGAACAGCGCGTAGTCGATGCCCACGGCGAGACCGATCATGGACGCCAGGGTCGGCGTCATGGTGTTGATCGTGTCCGTGAAGGCGGTGGCCGCGAAGATGCCCGCGATGCCGATCCCGACGCCGATGATCCCGGTGAGCAGCGGCATCCCCGCGGCGATCAGCGAACCGAAGGTGACGAGGAGGATCACCGCCGCCACCGCGATGCCGATGAGCTCGCCGATGGCGCTGATCTCGGACATCTGGAAGGCGTTCCCGGAGTACGCGATGGTCAGGTCGCCCTCGTGCCCGGCCACGACGTCCGCGAAGGCGTCGCGGTCCTCGGCGTCGATGTCCATGGTCGTCTCGGCCGCGAACAGGACCTGGACGGTGCCGGTCGTCTCGTCCGCGCTGAGCGGGCTCAGGGCCGCGATGTCGGCCTCGATCTGCTCCTGCGGGATCTCCTGGGCGGCCTTGGCCTCGGTCAGCTGCTGGGACAGCCCCTCGGCGGCGATGACCGGGTTGACGATCGCGTCGGTGTCGGCGAGGAAGTCCAGCTCCCGCACCTGTGCGAGGAATGCGTCGACGTCCTCCGTCACCGCCGGATCGGTGAGGGTGCTGCCCTCCGGGGCCCGGATGACCACTGTCCCCGTGGGGGCGTCGAGTTGGTCCCCCGCCCCGGCGAACCGCTCCTGCATCTCCTCCTGGGTCTCGATCGACTCCAGGCCCGGGATCGAGAAGGTGGTGCTGGTCTGCTGCGACATCGTGGCCGCGGCGGTGCCGACGCCGACGATCAACAGCATCCAGGCCGCGATGAACCGCCACCTGAACAGATAGGCGGACCGCCCGATGCGGTAGAGGAATGACGCCATGCGCTGGCTCCTGGTGCGTAGGTGCGGGAAGCGGAACCCTCGCAGTTTTGCACGGCCACTGCACCATTGCACAGCCTGTGCAACCACGTGTGGCGAACGCCACCCTGCCCGGATGCGCCGCCCGCCTTGTCGATACCCCCCGGGGTATGTACAGTCGTGGCACACCCCTCGCAGGGAACACCGACCGACAAGGAGAGCACCATGCTTCTCGAACGCATCTACGACGAGGACCTCGCCCAGGCCGGCTACTTCATCGGCTGCCAGGCCAAGGGGGAGGCCGTGGTGGTCGACGCCCGCCGCGACATCCGCGAGTACCTGGACCTGGCCGCCCGTCACGGCATGACCATCACCGCGGTCACCGAGACCCACATCCACGCCGACTACCTGTCCGGCACCCGCGAACTCGCGGCCGCCACCGGGGCGACCGTCTACGTCTCCGGCGAGGGCGGTGACGACTGGCAGTACCGCTTCGCCGCGGAGCGCCTGTACCACGGCGACCGGCTGACACTCGGCAACATCACCGTCGAGGCCGTGCACACCCCGGGCCACACGCCGGAGCACCTGTCGTTCCTCATCACCGACGGCGCGTTCGCCGATACCCCCGGGTACATGCTGACCGGCGACTTCGTCTTCTCCGGCGACCTCGGCCGGCCCGACCTGCTCGACGAAGCGGCGGGCGGGGTCGACACCCGTTTCGCCGGCGCCAAGCAGATCTTCCGGAGCCTGAAGGACTCGTTCGTCACGCTGCCGGACCACGTCCAGGTCTTCCCGGGCCACGGCTCGGGCAGCGCCTGCGGCAAGGCGCTCGGCGCGCTTCCGTCGACCAGCGTCGGGTACGAGCGTCGATACGCGTGGTGGGCGGGGTACGTCAACGACGACGACGAGGAGGGCTTCGTCTCCGAACTCCTCGACGGCCAGCCGGACGCGCACGCGTACTTCGGGCGGATGAAGCGACAGAACCGGCAGGGTCCGGACGTCCTCGGACCGCTGGCCCCGCTGCGCCGTTACGACTCCGCGGAGGTGGCCGACGCCCTCGAGACGAACGAGGTCGTCGTCGTCGACACCCGCGGCCAGGACGAGGTCCACGCGGGCACCGTCCCCGGCTCGCTCAACATCCCCGGCGTCGACAAGGCCGCCTCCTTCGGCGCCTGGGTCTACGACCCCGAGAAGGAGGACACGCCCCTGGTGGTCCTGGCCGAGGACGTCGAGATGGCCGAGGCGTTGCGGGATCACCTGCTGCGGGTCGGCATCGACACCGTCACCGGCTACACCACCGGCCTCGAGGGTCTGCCCATGACGACCCCCGAGATGATCGGGCCCGACGAGCTGGACGCGTTCGACGCCGCCATGGTCCTGGACGTGCGGAACAAGACCGAGCACTCCGAGGGTCACATCCCGGGCTCCGACCAGCTCAGCGGCGGCCGGCTCCTGTGGAACCTCGACCGGCTCCCGACCGACGGGCCGATCGTGACGTACTGCCAGAGCGGCGTCCGCAACTCGGTCGCGGCCAGTGCGCTGCGTCGCGCCGGCTACCACGTGGTCGAGCTCGAGGGCAGCTACGCCGCCTGGTCCGAGCGCACCCTCGTCTCCGCCTGAGCGGACCCACCGCACACCCCGGGGGCCGGACCACCCGTCCGGCCCCCGGCCCCGCG
>NZ_JAALDZ010000266.1:0-1439 GCF_014145125.1 Dietzia sp. CQ4
CCGGGTCGACGCTCTCGCGTCGACCCGGGCCTCGGTGCTGCCGGAACACTCAGGAGGTCAGGGCCTCCCGGGGTCCAGTGGGATCACTCCTCGGGGACGAGGACCTGATCGATGAGGTAGACCGTGGCGTTGGCGGTCTGGACGCCACCACAGATCACGTTGGCCCCGTTGACCATGAGCTCGTCACCGGAACCGGAGACGTCCACGTCGTCACCGGCGAGGGTCGTCTGCATGCCCTCGATGTCCTCGGGCGAGATCTGCCCCTCCACGACGTGGTAGGTCAGGATCGTGGTGAGCAGCTCGGGATCGGTCTGCAGCGCCTCCATCGTGGCGTCGTCGACCTGCGCGAACGCGTCGTCGACCGGCGCGAACACGGTGTACTCACCGTTGTTGAGCGTGTCGACCAGGTCGACCTCCGGGTTCACCCCGCCCGACACGGCGGCCGTGAGGGTGGTGAGCAGCGGGTTGTTGGAGGCGGCGGTGGCGACCGGCTCCATGGCCATGCCGTCGACCGAGCCCGGGCCGTCCGGGTTGGCCTCGGCGTAGTCCGCACACCCGGGACCGACCAGCATGCCGGCCGGCTCCGCCATGGGAGAGGTCTCCTCGGTGGTCATCTCGGAGGTCATGGGGGAGGTCGTGGTGCCCTCGGCCTCGGTGCTGCCTTCGTCGTCCGCGCAGCCGGCCAGAACGAGGCCGCTCACGGCAGCCGCCGCCGCGATCGATGCCATACGGCGGGAGATCGTGATGCTCATTGTGTTGGTCCTTTCAACAGAGCCTTGCGTGCTGGGTCAAGGGTTCTTCGGCACTGCTGTCGAGACGGATGGGTGGCCCTCAGAAAATTTCTCCGGAACCGTCCGGCGGGGCCCGTGCTCCGAACTCTTGATGTGGACACCACCCAGCCCCGACCCCGTGTGACGGCTCAGATCTCCGCGGGGATCCTCTCGACCGGTATCGCCCTCGCGGTCGGCCACGCGATCGCGGGACTCATCGCCCCCGGGTCGTCACCCTTCCTGGCGGTGGCCGACTCCGTGGTCGACCGCGCACCCGCGGCCGTCCGCGAGGCGACCATCGACGCGCTCGGCACGGCGGACAAGCCCGCGCTGCTGATCAGCCTCGCCGGCATCCTCGCGGTGCTCGGCGTGGTGGTCGGCCTACTGGAGCGTCCGCGCCGCCCCATCGGTTCCCTCATCATCGTCGCCCTCGGTCTCACGGGAACGCTCGCGGCGGTGACGCGTCCGACGGCCGGACCCGCGTGGGCGCTGCCGACCCTCGTGGGCACCGTCCTCGCCGTGGTGGCGCTGCGTCTGATGATCGGCGCGTTGTTCCCCGCACCCGCGAGCCCGTCCGGAACCGCGGACGCCGAGCACCCGGTCCCGGGCCCGGGCCCGGATCGACGTCGCTTCCTGGTGCTCGCCGGGTCGGCCGCGGCCGTGATCGCG
>NZ_JAALDZ010000267.1:0-3433 GCF_014145125.1 Dietzia sp. CQ4
ACCGCCCAGGGAGCACCCCCACAGGACGATCCGGTCGGCGTCGACGTCCGGCCGCGCCGCGACAGCGGCGACCGCCGCCCGGACGTCGTCCTGCTGCCGCGACGGCGAGACGACCTGTCGGGGCCCGCCGTCAGACCGTCCGAAGCCGCGGTAGTCGAACGCGAACGCCGCGTACCCGGCGGCGGCGAAGGCCTCGGCGAACTGGAGCAGACCCGAGTCGGCCGTTCCGCCCAGCCCGTGTGCCAGGACGACGCACGGTGCCCGATCCGTCCCGGCCGCGGGCAGGAACCACCCGCGGCAGGTGTCCCCCCCGGAGCGGAAGTCGAGGTCGACGGGGGTGATCTGGCTGGTCACGAGGGTTCTCCTGGGTTGTCGACCTCCGGGTCCGGGCGGCCGTAGATGGCCCGGACCCACAGGTCCGAGGCGGTGGCGATCATGGGCTCGCGATCCGCACCGGGGTCGTAGACGAGGTGTTCGAGAACCGATTCGTTGATCTGGATCAGGGCGGTGGCGAGCGAGTCCGGGTCGGCCCCCTCGGGGGCCCGGCCGGCCGCCCGCTCGGAGCGGATGTACTCGGCGATGGGCGTCGCCAGCTCGGCCCGCCCCTCGTCCCAGAGGCGGCGCATGGGTTCGTGCGTGGTCCGCGCGGTGAGCAGGGCACGGTAGACGTGCGCGTTGTCGACCATCCGGTCCGCCAGGCGGCTCAGCGTGGTCGACACGCGGGACCGGAAGCGGCCGTCGGAGTTCACCAGCATGTCGTTCGACTTGGCGGCGGTCGCCTGGATGGAGGAGAGCAACACGGTCACCGCCGCGGCCTTGGAGTCGAAGTAGAAGTAGAACGCCGATCGGGTGATGCCGGCCGCGTCGGTGAGGTCGGCCACCGAGATGTCGTCGAGTTTGGTGGTGCGCAGCTGCCGGTCGAGCTCGGCCAACAGGGCCTCGCGGCGTCGATCGCCGCGGGGTGAACCGTTCGCGCCCTCGCCGGAGGTGCCGTTCCCGCTCATGCGTGTGCCGCCGTCCGGATCATCCCGCCGGAGCGGGCCGCGCGCTCGCGGCCCTCCGGGATCTCCCGGGTCCGCAGGTCGTGCTCGTAGAGGAAGTAGTCCACCTGTTGTTGGTGCCGCGGGGTGTCGAGCATGTGCCCGATGTACTTCTTCTCGTCGGCCACGATGACCTGCTCCATCTCCGCCCGGTCCGGCGTGCGGTACAGGCCGGCCGCCCACGCGGCCGCCAGCCGGGCCTGGGCCTCGACGAACGGGAACAGCGTGGGCGTGGACTGGGCGAAGCCGACCATCACGAGGTCGTCGATGCCCGGGGAGAACATCCGCTTGTAGAGCGGCACGTGGTTGTGGGCGTCGGCGCTGAGGAACTCGGGGTCGAAGAAGGGGAACGAGGTGTTGTAGCCGGTGGCCTGGATGACGACGTCGAACTCCTGCGCCGTGCCGTCCTCGAAGTGCACGGTCCGCCCCTCGAACCGGGCGATGTTGCCCTTGGCCGTGATGTCCCCCGAGCCGAGTCGGAGCGGCAACTCGACGGACTGGGTGGGGTGCGCCTCGAAGAACTTGTGGTTGGGCTTGGGCAGTCCGTAGGACTCCGGCCGGCCCGCCGACATCGGTTGCATGGCCTGGATGGCCTTGCGCTGCCACGAGTAGGGCAGGAACGGGAACGTGGCGAAGTACTTGTCGGCCGGCTTGCCGGCGATGTACTTCGGGACGATCCACGCGCCAGACCGGGTGGAGATCACCACCTCGTTCCGCATCACCTTGGAGGACAGCTCCACCGCGATGTCGGCGGCGCTGTTGCCCAGGCCCACCACGAGGATGCGCTTGTCCAGCAACTCGAGCGGGTCCCACGGGTCGACGTAGGCGTGCGAGTGGATCATCTCACCGGTGAACTCGCCCGGGAAGTCGCCGAACCGCGGGTCCCAGTGGTGTCCGTTGCCCACCACCAGCGCGTCGAAGCGGCGGGTGCCGGTGCGTTCGGTGGTCAGCTCCCAGCCGCCGCCCTCGAGCCGTTCGGCGTGCAGGACCCGGTTCTCGAACTCGATGCGGCGCAGCAGGTCGAAGGCCTCGGCGTAGTCGTCGAGGTACTGCTTGATCTGCGAGTGGTGCGGGAAGTCCGGGAACTCCTCGGGCATGGGGAAGTCCCGGAAGCTCAGCTGATGCTTGGAGGTGTCGATGTGCAGCGACCGGTACGCGCTCGAGCTCCCGTTGGGGTTGTCGAACGCCCAGTTCCCGCCGATCCGGTCGGAGGCCTCGAAGCCCACCGCCTCGATGCCGTAGTCGTCGAGCATCTTGAGGGTGGTGAGACCGCTGATGCCCGCGCCGATGACGGCGACAGTGGGGGTGGGTGTCATGGAAACCTCTTCGGGCCGGGGACCGCCGCGCCGGAAAGCTATGGCGCGAATCACATTGCGGTCCTAGATTATGGCCAGGGATTGACGGGCGTCAACAGCGTCCCGCGCGCGCTGACGGGGCACCCCGCCCCGGGCCCCATCCCGGACGGAGGCGGAAATGGCGGACGACACGACCGGTAGGCGGCACGCGGTGGTGGTCGGTGGCGCATCCGGGATCGGATGGGCCACGGCGCGGCAGCTGGCCGCCGACGGGTGGCGGGTGACGGTGGCCGACGTCAACGGCGACCTCGCCGAGGCGCGCGCGGCCGAGTTGACCGGCCCGGCCGACGCCCCGGCCCGGGGCCACGAACACCGGGTCGTCGACGTGGTGGACGAGTCGTCGGTGGAGGCGCTGTTCTCCGGTATCGCCCCCGAACTGGTCGTCACCACCGCGGGGGTGAGCACGCTCGGGCTGGTCACCGACCACGACACCGCGGAGTTCAGGCGGGTGGTGGACGTGTGCCTCACCGGCGCGTTCCTCGTGCTCAAGCACGCCGGTCGGGTCGTCGTCGAGGGCGGCTCGATCGTCGCCATCGCCTCGCTCAACGCGCGGCAACCCGGCCGGGGGATGGCCGCGTACTGCGCTGCCAAGGCGGGCCTGGTGATGCTCGCGCAGGTGGCCGCGCTCGAGCTCGGGGAGCGGGGGATCCGGGTGAACACGGTCTCGCCAGGGTTCCTCGTCACCCCGCTCACCGAACCGGTCCTGCAGATCCCCGGGCTCGCCGAGGAGTACGCCGAGAACGCGGCGGTCCCGCACCGGGGCACCGCGGAGGACGTCGCCCGGGCGGTGCTCTACCTCGCCGACTCGCCCTGGATGACGGGGGAGGACCTGGCCGTCGACGGAGGCGCCCAGCTGCGCCGCTATCCGGACGTGCTCGGCCTGGCGACCAAGGCGTTCTCGTGAGGCCGGGTCGCGGCCGCGCGAGAAACGGACGCCGGGCTGCGGGCCGCGGGAGAAGCCGCCCCGGCACCCCGGGATTCGCCGGGCGATCCGCGATCGTCACCGGAGGCGGCTCGGGGATCGGCGCCGCGCTGGCC
>NZ_JAALDZ010000268.1:0-12866 GCF_014145125.1 Dietzia sp. CQ4
ACCGGGCCCCGGTCCCGCCCCCGCGGGACCGGGGCCCGCTCGTCGTCCGGCGACCGGTGATGTCGTCTCACCCCGCTCCGAGCGGCTACGCTGGGCCCTCACCGGATGACCTCCGGCACAGGGGTCGCAGAAGTATCCTGTGCCCACGCCCCGCCGGCCGCGACGGTCCGGACGTGAGACCGCGACGGTCCGGCGCCGCACCCCGACAGAAAGGCCGTGCCCCGTAGCACACCCGTGTAACGAGAGGCCCCCCTAAATCGATGACAGGTACAGCAGACGAGTTGGAACTCGCCGTCGCCGCCGCGGTCAAAGGAGACCGTTCTGCGGCCACGCGGGTACTCGAACTCGTCCGTCCCGGGGTGGTGCGGTATTGCCGCTCCCGCGTCGGGGGTGCGGAGAGGGTCAACCTTTCTGCTGACGATGTCGCACAGGAGGTGCTGATCGCGGTGCTCTCGGCGTTGCCCGGGTACCGGGATCAGGGACGTCCCTTCATGGCCTTCGTGTACGGGATCGCCGCACACAAGGTCGCGGACGCGCACCGGGGCGCCGCACGGAACAAGTCGGATCCCGTCGAGTACCTCCCGGAGGTGCTCTCCACGGAGACGGGACCGGAGGATCACATCCTCGACGGCGAGGTGGCCAGGGCGATGAGTCGTCTACTGGGAACCCTGCCCGAGAAGCAGAGGGAGATCATCCGACTGCGGGTGGTCGTGGGACTCTCCGCGGAGGAGACCGCGGAGATAGTGGACAGCACGGCCGGAGCCGTGCGGGTGGCCCAACACCGGGCCATGAAGCAGCTCCGGACCAGGATCGAGCAGGACGGAGAGGAGCGATGGCGATGAACGACGACGATGTCGACCCCGGCACCCGGGACGACGCCGCCTCCCTCGACGCGCACGGTCCGGATCCGGAGGCGGTGGAGCGTGACGACGAGCTCCTGCGCGCCCTCGGGGCGGGCGACCGTCCCGCCGGCTCCGACGCCCTGGCCGCGCTGCTCGCCGACTGGCGCGACGAGGTCGACGCCGCGCCCCTGCCCGATCTGCCGGGGCAGGAGGAGATCGAGGCCGCGCTCGCGCCGAACGTCTCCCGCCTGTGGCCCCGCCGTGGCTGGGCCAAGTCGCATGAACACCACCACGGGCAGCGCCCCGCGTTGTGGCAGGCGGTGACCGGGGCCGCGGCCGTGGCGGCCGTGATCGTCGGCGGTCTGTCCGTCGCCGCGCACAGCGCCATGCCCGGGGACCCGCTGTGGGGCGTCTCCAAGACGATCTTCGCCGACCGTGCCGGGGAGGTGGAACTGGTCAGCGACCTGAGCGAGCACCTCGCCGCCGCGGATCTGGCGGCCCGCGAGGGCGACCGTGAGAGGGCCGAGCGTCTCCTCGACGAGGTGTCCGGCCGGCTGGACGAGGTCTCGGACGCCAGCGAGCGCGTCGAGTTGATGAAGCGCCGCGACGCGATCAGGCGCGATCTCAGCAGGGTCACGCCCAGTTCGGTCCCGTCCCCCGCACCTGCTCCCGCGCCCGCCCCCGCCCCGGCCCCCGGTCCGGGTCAGGGCCCCGCGACGCTCGTTCCCGGGGTGCCCGTGCCGCTTCCGTCCAACCTGATCCCGCCGCCGCCCCCCGGTATGCCGGTCATCCCGCTGCCGCTGGACGGGCTGCGGATCTCGACGACACTGCAGATCCCGATCGACACCCAGCGGATCCAGGACTTCCTGGCGCCCACCACGGGTCGGCCGCAACCGGGCGAGGTCGACGGGACGGGCCCGGCGCCGTCACCGACACGGACCACCGTGACCCAGGTCCCGACGTCGGGGCCTGCGGCCACCAGCGCTCCGGCGACCACCCAGCCCACCAACTGACCCCCTCCCCGGTGGGGCGGAACGGGGAGGGGTAGCGAACCCCGGTGGTCGCGGACCGCTCTTGGCCGCGATCGGGCGGGTCAGCGACGCCAGTAGAGACGACGCGGGCGCATCGTGCGCACCGCGTCGGCGTATCCACGGCAGTAGTCCCACGAGACGTAGTCGTCCGGGATGGGGTCGAACGCGGGCTCGTGGGGCAGGAGCGAGCCGTCCTCCAGGAGTTGCATGAGGTTGGCGCGGAGCATGTCCCACTCGTGATAGTGCTCCTCCGCGCAGTCCTCGCACTGCACGGCCACCCCCTTGACGCCGGTGGGGGCCAGGAGTTCGCGGAACTCCGCGAGATCGGCGAGGTCCTCCTCGATCGCACGGCGTTCCTCCGCGTCGAGCGGCCCGGAGGGGATGCCGTCGTCCACGGGGTCGAGCCCGGCCAGTTCCGAGGTCGGATCGTCCGGATCGCCGGCGAACGGGTCGGGCGGCATTCCGTGCCGTAGGGGATCGTTCACGCTCCCACCGTACCCGTGGGCACCACCTGGCGGGGCCGACGGTTCGAGCCCGGGACCCCGGACGCACTATCCTCGGACTCCAGACCCAGACGACCCCCAGGAGGACGGCAGATGAGCGAGTCGCGAGGCCCCGTGCGCACCGGCGGCGACGATCCCACCAAGGTCGCCATGGTGGGCCTGACCTTCGACGACGTGCTGCTGCTCCCGGCCGCCTCCGAGGTGGTCCCCAGTGAGGTCGACACGAGCACCCGGCTCACCCGGGACATCACGTTGCGGGTGCCGCTCGTGTCGTCCGCGATGGACACCGTCACCGAGGCCCGGATGGCCATCTCCATGGCCCGCCAGGGCGGGATCGGGGTGCTGCACCGCAACCTCTCCGTGGCCGACCAGGCGGCCCAGGTGGACACGGTCAAGCGGTCGGAGGCGGGCATGGTCACCGATCCGGTCACCTGTGCTCCCGCCAACACCCTCGCCGAGGTCGACGAGATGTGCGCCCGCTACCGGATCTCCGGCCTGCCGGTGACCGACGAGCGGGGCGAACTCGTGGGCATCATCACCAACCGGGACATGCGTTTCGAGGTGGACAAGTCGCGTCGGGTCGACGAGGTCATGACCCGCGCACCGCTGGTCGTCGCGCGGGAGGGTGTCACGGCGGAGGCCGCCCTCGGACTCCTGCGACGCCACAAGATCGAGAAGCTGCCGATCGTGGACGGCGACGGTCGCCTCACCGGGCTCATCACGGTCAAGGACTTCGTCAAGACCGAGAAGCACCCGGACGCCACCAAGGACTCCGACGGTCGACTGCGCGTGGCCGCGGCGATCGGGACCGGCGAGGACGCCTGGCAGCGCGCCGGGACCCTCACCGACGCCGGTGTGGACGTCCTCGTCGTCGACACCGCCCACGCCCACAACCGCAACGCACTCGAGATGGTCGCCCGCGTCAAGCGTGAGCTCGGCGACCGCGTCCAGGTGATCGGCGGCAACCTCGCCACCCGCGGCGCGGCCCAGGCCATGATCGATGCGGGCGCGGACGCGATCAAGGTCGGCATCGGTCCCGGCTCCATCTGCACCACCCGCGTCGTCGCGGGGGTGGGGGCCCCGCAGATCACCGCGATCCTCGAGGCCTCCGTGGCGGCCCACGCCGCGGGCGTCCCCGTGATCGCCGACGGCGGGATGCAGTACTCGGGGGACGTGGCCAAGGCGATCGCGGCCGGGGCGTCGGCGTGCATGTTCGGTTCGCTGCTCGCGGGCTGCACGGAGTCGCCCGGGGAGCTGATCTTCGTGGACGGCAAGCAGTACAAGGTCTACCGGGGGATGGGGTCGGTCGGCGCGATGCGCGGCCGGGGCAAGCCGGGGCAGGAGAAGTCGTTCTCCAAGGACCGCTACTTCCAGGACGACGTGCTGTCCGAGGAGAAGCTCGTCCCCGAGGGTATCGAGGGACGGGTGCCGTACCGCGGCGACGTCGCGCAGGTCCTGCACCAGCTCACCGGTGGACTGCGCGCGGGGATGGGGTACACGGGATCGGCCACGATCCCGGACATGAACCGCGCCCAGTTCGTCCAGATCACGGCGGCGGGGCTCAAGGAGAGCCACCCCCACGCGATCCAGATGACCGTCGAGGCCCCCAACTACAACGTCAAGGACTGAGGGCGCGTGCGCAACGTCGTGGAGATCGGAATGGGCCGTGAGGCCCGACGGATGTACGGGCTCGGCGAGGTGGACATCGTCCCCTCCCGACGCACCCGCAGCTCCAAGGAGGTGTCGACGGCCTGGCAGATCGACGCCTATCAGATGGACCTTCCCGTGATGACCCACCCGACCGACGCGGTGGTCTCACCCGAGTCGGCGGTGGAGTTCTCGAGGCTCGGTGGCCTGGCCGTCCTCAACGGAGAGGGCCTGTGGGCGCGCCACCAGGATCCGGAGGCCGCGGTCGCCGAGCTGCGCGAGCTCGCTCTCGAGGACGTGACCGGCCACCGGGCCGTGGCGCGTCTCCAGGAGCTGCACCGCGCCCCGATCGACCGCGAGCTGCTCGCGGCGGCGGTCCGGCGGATCCGGGACGAGGGCGGCACGGTCGCGGTCCGGGTGTCCCCCCAGCACGCGCGCGACCTCACGCCCGGTCTCGTCGCGGCCGGGATCGACCTGCTCGTCGTCCAGGGCACCATCATCTCCGCCGAACACGTGAGCGGCGAGGACGAGCCGCTGAACCTCAAGGACTTCATCCACGAGCTCGACGTGCCGGTGATCGCCGGCGGCGTGGTGGACTACAAGACCGCCCTGCATCTCATGCGCACGGGTGCGGCCGGTGTGATCGTGGGTTACGGCGGCGTCGAGGGGGTCACCACCACGGGTTCCGTGCTCGGGATGGAGGTCCACATGGCCACCGCGATCGCCGACGCGGCGGCCGCGCGACGCGACTACCTGGACGAGACGGGGGGCCGGTACGTGCACGTACTGGCCGACGGCGACATCTACACCTCGGGTGACATCGCCCGTGCGGTGGCGTGTGGCGCCGACGCCGTGGTGTTGGGTCCGTTGCTGGCCGGGTCGTTGGAGTCCCCGGGGCGGGGTGTGTACTGGGACGCCGTGTCCGCCCATCCCAAGGTCCCCCGTGGACACGTGGCGGAGATCGATGACGAGACGGCCCTGGCGCCCCTGGCAGAGGTCCTGGAGGGGCCGACGAGCGTCCCGGACGGAACCCGGAACCTCATGGGTGGCCTCCGTCGCGCGATGGCCAAGTGCGGGTACTCGGACGTCAAGGGATTCCAGAAGGTGGACCTGTCCGTCCGCCCCTGACGCGGTGGACAAAACGGGAGCTACTGTCGGGTAGGTTCTTGGTGCTCGGGTACTGTGACCTACACCTCGACCACCAGGGAGCCCCACCATGACGACATCGACGCCGTCGCCCTCGACCACCGCCTCCACCGGGAGTCCCGACACGGACGTCCTCGTCGTCGGGTCCGGATTCGGCGGAAGCGTCACCGCTCTGCGCCTGTCGGAGAAGGGGTACCGCGTCACGGTCGTCGAGGCCGGCCGACGGTTCGAGGACTCGGACTTCCCCAAGACCTCGTGGCGGCTCAACCGGTACGTCTGGGCGCCCAAGCTGAAGTTGTTCGGTCTCCAGCGCGTGCATCTGCTGCGCGATGTGATGGTCATGGCGGGGGCGGGCGTCGGCGGTGGCTCACTCAATTACGCCAACACCCTCTACAAGCCCAACTCCCCGTTCTTCAGGGACCGGCAGTGGGGCCACATCACCGACTGGGAGGACGAGCTCACCCCGTTCTACGATCAGGGGCGCCGGATGCTCGGTGTGGTCACCAACCCCACCCATACCCATTCCGACGACGTCATGAAGGCCGTCGCACGGGACATGGGCGCCGAGGACACCTTCGTCTACACGCCGGTCGGGGTGTTCTTCGGGGAGAAGACCGGGGGAGAGGGCAAGCCCGGCGAGACCGTCCGCGACCCGTACTTCGGGGGTGTGGGGCCGGATCGGACCGCCTGTATCGAGTGCGGCGAGTGCATGACCGGCTGCCGGCACGGGGCCAAGAACACCCTGCTCAAGAACTACCTCGGCCTGGCCGAGCGGGCCGGGGCCCGGGTTCTCGACCGCACGACCGTCAGTGGCGTGCACGAGCGTGCCGACGGCACGTGGGAGGTGACGCTCGAGCGCACCGGCGCCTGGACCAGATGGGGTAAGCGCACCACCACGGTGACCGCCTCGCACGTCGTGATGGCGGCCGGAACCTGGGGCACCCAGCATCTGTTGCACTACGCCAAGGACGACGGCTCGCTGCCCCGGCTCTCGCCGGCGCTCGGGAAGCTCACCCGCACCAACTCCGAATCGATCCTCGGGGCGATGCGCCCCAATTACCTGCCGGAACAGGATTTCTCAGAGGGCGTGGCGATCACGTCGTCGTTCCATCCCCGGCCGGACACCCACATCGAGCCCGTCCGCTACGGCAAGGGTTCCAACGCCATCGCGATCCTGCAGACCCTTCTCACGGACGGGGACGGGCCGCTCCCGCGGTGGCGCACCCTGGTGAACGAGATCCGGCGCAAGCCGAGCATGTTCCTGCAGCTGTTCTACCTGCGGCGGTGGAGCCAGCGGTCGGTGATCACCCTGGTCATGCAGAACCTCGACAACTCTCTGGAGACCTCGGTCAAGCGTCGCGGGCCGTTCCGGTACGTCACCAGCAAGCAGGGCCACGGCGAGCCCAACCCGACCTGGATCCCCGCGGGCAACGAGGCCACCCGGCGGATCGCCGAGAACATCGGCGGACTGGCCGGCGGGACGTGGGGCGAGATCGCCAACATGCCGATGACCGCGCACTTCCTCGGCGGATGTGCGATCTCCGATTCGCCGGACAGTGGCGTCGTGGACCCCTACCACCGGGTGTGGAACTACCCGACGATGCACATCGTGGACGGGTCCGCGATCTCCGCGAACCTCGGGGTGAACCCCGCACTGAGCATCACCGCGCAGGCCGAGCGGGCCATGTCGCTGTGGCCCAACAAGGGCGAGGCCGACCCCCGGCCCGCACAGGGCGAGCCCTACGAGCGCGTGACCCCGGTGGCGCCCGTGTCGCCGATCGTCCCGGAGGCGGCGCCCGGCGCGCTGCATCTGCCGATCGTCGGTGTCTCTAGCGGGGGTGCTCCCGCTCGCGCGTGAGCTCGAGCAGTTCCTCGAGCCCGGCCCCGATCCCACGGGCGATCACGTCCGGGTCGGGCACGAGGTGCTCGCACGAGATCACTCCCAGGTCGAGGTGGCCGTCGATCGACACGCTGGTCACCGACAACCCCGCACCGTGGAGCAGCGGGCCGAAGGGGTGCATGTGGGTGATCCGTGCGCCGAGGAAGTAGAGCGGCTTCCGGGGCCCGGGCACGTTGGAGATGATCAGGTTGTAGATCACCGGGTGGACGTCGGCGAGTCTGAGCGCCTCGTACACCCGCATGCCCATGTCGAGGAGGCCGCGGGGGCTCATCCGGCCCCAGTTGTCCAGCAGGGCCGGTCGGATACTCCCGGCCTGCTCCTTGGCGGTCGCCGACGCGTCGACTATCCGGTGGAACCGCTCGACGGGATCGGGCACATCCGTCGCGAGGGACGCGAACATCGCCGAGACCTGGTTCGCGCCGCCGGTCGTCAGATCCGCGCGGGTGGACATGGGGACGATCGCGACCATCGACGCGTCCGGGGCGTCGCCGTGCTCCTCGAGGTAGGACCGGACCGCGCCGCCGACCACGGTGAGCAGGACGTCGTTGACCGTGCCGCCCAGGCGCGTGGTGACCTCCTTGACGGCCCGCAGGTCGAGCGTCACCGTGGCCACCGCGCGGTGCGGGGTCAGAGAGCGGTTGAACAGGGTCCGCGGCGCGGTGAACGGGGCGGGCATGGACCGTCCGCCGTCCTCCCGGCCCCGGGCCCGCTTCATCGCCCCCGGTACGGAGAGCGTCTCGGGCAGGAGGCGGAGGAGCGCCAGGGGTCGGCCGATCAGATCCCGCGCGCCCCCGGCGATGAGTTGGACGGTGTTGGCGCGGCCGACGTGGGTCCGGACCAGTTCGGGATCCTGGATGGGCGTGGAGGCGTCCGTGGCCGCGAGGGTGGCGAGCAGTTCGGCACCCAGCATGCCGTCGATGAGCGCGTGGTGGACCCGGCAGAACGCGGTGACGGTGGGGGCGGCCGGGTCGCCGCGCTCGATGATCCACACCTGCCACAGCGGGTGGCAGCGGTCCAGTGGTGTCGAGGCGAGTCGCCCGCACGTGGACAGTAGCTCGTCCTCGCCGCCCTCCGGATCGAGCCGGATCCGGTGGACGTGACGGGTGATGTCGAAGTCGAAGTCCTCCACCCACGCCGGGTGCCCCAGGTTCAGACGGGAGTCGTGGATCCTGCGCCGGAACGGCGGGATGGCCTTGACCCGCCGGGCGAGCCCGGACCGGAGGCGCTCGAAGGAGTACCCCTCGTCGATGGTGGAGACGTCGAGGTGCACCACCCCGTTGATCACCATCATCTGCTCGTCGGTCTCGAGGTACAGGAAGCTGGCGTCGAGGCCGCTCATCCGTTCCACGGGTCACCCCTCCTCGGTCGTCGTGGACCCCGGCGGGGTCGAGTCCGTGGCCCCGGCGTCCCCCGCCCCGGCCGCCGTCTCCCGGGTCAGTTCGAGCAGGCGGTCCATCGATTCCCGCAGCCCGGTGGCGATGAGTCCGGGGTCGGGCACGAGGTGCTCGCACGCGTTGATCCCCACGTCGAGCTGATCGCCGAGGGACATCGCCGTCACGGACAGCCCGGAACCGTGCATCAGCGGGCCCAGCGGGTACATGTGGGTGACCCGCGCGCCGAGGAAGTCCGGTGTCTTTCGGGGGCCGGGGAAGTTGGAGACGCTGAGGTTGTGCACCACCGGGTGCAGGTCGGCGAGGTGGAGGTCCCCGTACAGGCGCATCACCAGCGACAGGGCGCCGGACGGCGCCAGCGTGGCCACGTCCTGGATGAGGCCCGGGCGCATCCCACCCCGGGCCCGCCTCTTGCCCCGCCGCGTCCGCCGGGCCACCGCCCGCAGCCGCTCGAGCGGGTCCTGGATGTCGGTCCCCAGCGACGCGAACAGCACGGTCACCCGGTTGTTGCCCTGGGTCCCCTCGTCCCCGCGCGTCGACACGGGCACGACCGCCACCAGTGGCTTCTCGGGGAGGTCGTCGTGGAATCGCAGGTACCGACGCAGTCCGCCGCCCACCACGGTCAGGAACACGTCGTTGACCGTCACCCCGAAGGCGTTCTTGACCTCCTTCATCTCCGTCAGGTCGAGCGAGGTGCCCCGGACCGCCCGGTGCGGGGTGATCGTCGCGTTGAACCGGGTCCTCGGGGCGGTGAACGGCGCGGCGCCGGGGATCGGGGTGGTCTGCGCCGCGTCACCACCGTCCTCCACCGCCTCCGCCGAGTTCCCGCCGGACCTTCTCGTGGCCGTGGCACTGCGCAGTCTCCACGGCAGCATCGCGGCCTCCGGGACGAGCCGGGCGAGGGTGAGTGGTCGGCGCACGGAGAAGTCCCACAGGCCGCCTGCGACCAGTCCGATCGGATTGGCCCCACCGGCGTGGACCCGCACCGGGTCGAGATCACGGGCCGACGGGGTGGTCCCGGCCCCGCCGAGCTTCCGCAGGACCGCCGCGGCGCTGGTCCCGTCGAGCAGCGCGTGGTGGGCGCGGAAGAACACGGCCACCGTGTCCGGGGTCGCCAGGCCCTCGAGGACCCACATCTCCCACAGCGGCCTCGACCGGTCGAGCGGGCGACTGCTGAGGCGGCCGCACATCTCGAACACGGCGTCGTCGTCACCGGGCGGCTCCACGTCGACGCGTCGGACGTGCCGCGTCACGTCGAGGTCGTACTCCTCGACCCATGCCGGATGCCCGAGGTTCAACACGGAGTCGTAGATCTTGCGGCGGAACTCGGGAATCTCCTTGACCCGACGGGCGAGTTCCGTCCGGAGTCGCTCGAAGCTGTACGCGGACCCCTGGTCGGAGACGTCCACCACGAGGATCCCGCCCACGACGAGCATCTGCTGCGCCGTCTCCAGGTACAGCAGGCTCGCGTCGAAGCCGGTCATCCTCTCCATCGGTGCCCTCCCGGTCGATGGTCACGGCCGAGGACGACCCCGGTCGTGATGTGATCCATTGTGAACACCCCGGGGGCGGAAGTGGCCGAGTTCGGCGGAGTGGCCACGGGGCCTAGACTCTGGTCCGTGGCCGAGAACGCACAGACCGACTCCCAGATCACCGCCGGATCCACAGGAGCCCCCGCCCCGCCCCGGCCGGTGCTCGTCGTGGACTTCGGCGCCCAGTACGCGCAGCTCATCGCGCGACGGGTGCGCGAGGCGCGGATCTACTCCGAGGTGATCCCGCACACCGCGACGGTGGAGGAGATCAGGGACAAGGACCCGGTGGCGCTGATCCTGTCCGGGGGGCCGGCCAGCGTCTACGCCGACGGTGCCCCCGCGCTCGACCCGGCCGTGCTCGAACTCGGGTTGCCGGTCTTCGGCATCTGTTACGGCTTCCAGTCCATGGCGGGTGCGTTGGGGGGCGAGGTCGCGCACACCGGTAACCGCGAGTACGGGCGCACCGAGGTGGGCGTGTCCGGCGGGGTGCTGCACGCGGGACTGCCCGCGACCCACCCGGTGTGGATGAGTCACGGCGACGCGGTCACGTCGGCGCCCGAGGGGTTCACGGTGACCGCCTCGTCCGCCGGTGCCCCGGTCGCGGCGTTCGAGTGTGTCGATCGACGGATGGCCGGCGTCCAGTACCACCCCGAGGTGCTGCACTCGCCCCACGGGCAGCAGGTGCTCACCCGGTTCCTCACCGAGATCGCGGGCCTGGAGCCCACGTGGACCGCGTCCAACATCGCGGAGCAGCTCGTGGAGGCCGTCCGCGAGCAGATCGGCGAGGGTCGCGCGATCTGCGGTCTGTCCGGCGGCGTCGACTCCGCCGTGGCGGCCGCGCTGGTCCAGCGGGCGATCGGAAACCGGCTGACCTGCGTGTTCGTCGACCACGGGCTGCTGCGCGCGGGCGAGCGGGAGCAGGTGGAGAACGACTTCGTGGCCGCCACCGGAGCCCGCCTCATCACGCTCGACGACTCGGAGATCTACCTCGGACACCTCGCCGGGGTCAGCGACCCCGAGACCAAGCGCAAGATCATCGGTCGCGAGTTCATCCGGTCGTTCGAGCGGGCCGTGACCCAGGCCCTCGAACTCGAGGATTCCGGCGACAGCGCGGACTCGTCGGTGGACTTCCTCGTCCAGGGGACCCTCTACCCGGACGTCGTCGAGTCCGGCGGCGGCGCGGGGACGGCCAACATCAAGAGTCACCACAACGTGGGCGGCCTGCCGGACGACATCGAGTTCTCCCTCGTCGAGCCGCTTCGCCTGCTCTTCAAGGACGAGGTCCGCGCCGTGGGCCGGGAACTCGGGCTGCCGGAGGCGATCGTCGGCCGGCACCCCTTCCCCGGGCCGGGCCTGGCCATCAGGATCGTCGGCGCGGTCGATCAGGATCGGCTCGACACCCTGCGCGCGGCGGACGCGATCGCGCGCGAGGAGATGACCGCCGCCGGGCTCGACGCCTCGGTGTGGCAGTGCCCGGTCGTGCTGCTGGCCGACGTGCGCTCGGTGGGGGTCCAGGGCGACGGCCGCACCTACGGCCACCCGATCGTGCTGCGCCCCGTGAGCTCCGAGGACGCCATGACTGCGGACTGGACGCGCGTGCCGTACGAGACGCTCGCCCTGATCTCGAACCGCATCACCAACGAGGTCCCGGACGTCAACCGGGTCGTGCTGGACGTGACCAGCAAGCCGCCGGGCACCATCGAGTGGGAGTGAGTCGGCCGCGGCTCTGACAGATCCGCCCCCGTCGATGAACTCCCGCCGTCGCCGGAGCGCACGCGGGAGTTCATCGACGGGGGCGGATCCGGGCCGACGTGGGCGGCTCCGGACGCCGGGGTCAGCGTCGGATGACCATCGCCAGACCGACCAGGACCAGCAGGACCAGTGACGCGGTGATCACCACGGTCGTCGTGATCACCGGCGCGCCCAGGATCGCCCACACGGCGACCCCCAGCGAGAGCAGTCCGGCCACCGCGAGCACCGGCGATCCTGAACGCTCGCGCCGCGCCACGGCGTCCGTCGCGGGCTCGGGCTCGTAGGCGACCCCGTACCCGGGGGAGGCGCCGTACCCGCTGGGGGCGCCGTACCCGCTGGAGGCCCCGTACGCGGGGGCGACGCGGTACCCGAACCCCTGCGGGTCGGTGAAACCGGTGCCGTAGGGGAGTGGGTCGTGGAGCGGCTGGTCGGGGCGGGTGGTGGTGTCGGAGTGCAGGTCGTGGCTGGTCATCTCGGTGCTCCCGGTGGGTTGCGGTTCGGTGGGATCGGTCTGGTCGTCGTCCGGCCGGGCGCTCACGGCGTCACCACGATGCTGCCGACGCCCGTGTACACGCTGAGGGTCAGGACGGGGCCGGAGGCATCGCCGGACAGGCCGGTCGGGCAGTCCGTGCTCCCGATGTCGGTGGTGCAGTTCGTGTCCACCGCGACCCCGTCGGGAAGCAGCACCTGCACCTCACCGACGTTGTTGGCGATGCTGTAGCTGCGGTCGCGGTCCAACTCCAGTTCGCGCATGTCCACGGTGATGCTGCCGACCTGGTGGTTGATCGGGGCGTCCAACTGGGCGGGGTCGGTGATCTCGATCAGCTGCTCGCCGGTGCCCTCCCAGCCGCCCTCGGGCACCTGGACCAGGGAGGCGAGCAGGACGAACCCGGCGAGCGGGCCGGCGACGACCAGCAGTCCGTGTCCACGGCGGGTGACGGCGCCGATGAGCAGGCCACCGGCCACCACGGCGAGCGCGATCGCGGCGATCCTCGTGGCGTCGAGCCAGACCACCCCGCCCAGGGTGGCCGTTCCCGCGGCCACCGCCACCGCGATGAGGGCCAGGCCGAGAGTGACCTTGGTCAGCCGGGACCGGGGACGGGACGGCTGCGGGGCGGGCGG
>NZ_JAALDZ010000269.1:0-2449 GCF_014145125.1 Dietzia sp. CQ4
CGGCGCCGGGGGAGAGGTCGACGCGGAGTATCCCGGCCCGGTGCGCGGCGTCGAGGGCGCCCAGCACCGTCCCGGTCTCGCCGGATCGACCCGGTCGGGCCGCGACGAGGGCGGAGAGGGACTCCAGCAGGACGGGCGGGGGGAGGACGGCCGCGGCCTCGACCACTGCGCGGTCTCCGGGTTCCAGCCCCGCGAGCTGGGCCCCGGCCTCCAGCTCGACCGAGGCGGGCAGCGGCGGGGGTGAGAACGGGCTGGTCCACCAGGATTCGGAGGCCTCGTCGACGACCGCGGCCACCGCGTCGGCGGCTCCACCGGTGTAGTCCAGGATCCTTCGGGCCGCGGCCGCGGACGGTTCCCGCCCGGTGCGGGCTGCGGCCAGAGCCCGGATCTCGGAGTGGTCGAGTGCCCCGAGGTGCAGGATCTCGCGGGCGAGGGTGGAACACAGGTCCGCGGACGGCCCCTCCGAGGGGTTCCCTGCGGTGAGGACCAGGAGAACCGCACCGTCGACGGAGGTCTCGAGAGCCGATCCGAGTGCGCGGAGGGATCCTGGATCGGCGTGGTCGGCGTCGTCGATCACGATGACCGTCCCGGCGCCGGCGCCCCCGAGCGCGGCGTCGAGCTCGTCGACCACCCGGGACCCGGTCCGCTCGACCCCGGCCGGACCGGGCGTCTCGCCGTCACCCGGCGGGGCGACCGGGGGAAGTCGCCGGAGGATCCGGTCCGCGATCACCCACCGGACGTCGTGTTCCCACGGCAACGCCCTGGTCAGCACCGTGGTCACGCCGGTGGTTCCGGTGAGCAGGGTGTCGACGAGGTGACTCTTGCCCGCACCGTACGGAGCGGTCACCAGGACCACTGACGACCCGCGGTCCACCACCGCGCCGTGGAGCTCACGGAGTCGTTCCACGACGCGGTGGTGACCGTGGCGGGGGATGAGGGAGGGCATGGTGGTCATGACCTCAGCGTAGGTCGGCCGCCGGGGTCTCGATCCGTTCCCGAGAACCGTCGGACCTGCCGTCGGGACCGGCGCCGATGAGGGTGTCGGGGACCTGGGCGACCAGGCCCGGCGAGCGCGGGACGGCGAGGGTGATCACGGCCCCGACCAGGGCGACGCCCGCGAAGACGAGGAACGAGGTCTCCGCCTGGAGTCCCGCGGCGACGAGGAGGCCGCCGATGACCGGACCGAGGATTCCGCCCAGGCGCCCGAAACCCGCGCACCAGGCCACACCCGCCGCGCGGGAACCGGTCTCGTAGTAGTTCGAGACGAAGCCGTAGACGAGTACCTGGGTCCCGATGGTGCCCATGCCGGCAGCGGCGACGAGCAGGATCATCAGTGCGATCGGCGGGGAGAGGGTCACGGCGACCAGGGCGGACGTGGCCAGGAGGAAGGAGCAGGCCACGATCACGCGCGGGCCGTGTCGGTCGGCCAACCGCGATGCAGCCAGCCCGCCGGCGATGGCACCGCCGTTGAGGACCAACAGGAAGCCGAGGGAACTCTTTGCGTCGATGCCGTACGTCTCCATGATCGTCGGCAGCCACGTGTTCAGCCCGTAGGTGAGGAGGAGCCCGGCGAAACTCATGAACCCCAGCAGGAGGGAGCCGAGTCGATAGGCCGGGGTCAGCAGCCCGGCGAATCCGGTGGGCGACGCTGCGGCGGTACCCGCTGCGCCGGAGCCGTGAGAGCTCCCGGCGGGGGCGTCGATGAAGGCGTTGACCGGCAATCCGCGGGCGGTACACAGGGCGACGGCCTCGTCGGTGCGCCCCCGCGAGGAGAGCCAGCGCGGCGACTCGGGCAGGGCGTACCACGCGTAGGGCAGGACGATGACGAGGGGCAGTGCGCCGATGAGGAACAGTCCCCGCCAGCCGATGTGGTCGCGCAGCAGCATCGCGAGGGCCGAGGCGAGGACTCCGCCGGCGGGGATTCCGCTGTAGACCACGGCGTTGAACAGGTTCCGCCGCCCCGCGGGGGCGAACTCGGCGATGATCGCACCGGCGGTGGCGACGATCGCGCCGATTCCGAGGCCGGTGAGAAGGCGCAGGATCCCGAACGTCGTGATGTTCTGCGCGAAAGAGGTGGCGGCCATGCCCACCGAGAACCAGGCGATCGAGCCGAGCATGATCCTCCGACGTCCGATGCGGTCACCGACGGCGCCCGCGCTCAGCGCTCCGATCATGACTCCGACGAGGGCGTACGAACCCAGGGCCCCGGCCTGAGCGGCACCGAGCGGGCCGATCTGGCCGGGGTCCGCCATGAGCGTGGGCAGGATCGCGCCGTAGATCACGAGGTCGTAGCCGTCGAAGAGGATGGCCAGCGCGACAACGGCCAGTACTCCGTAGACGGTTCGCCGATGCGCTGGGGACTCCCAGACGTCGGCTGTGGTTGCGGTCTTCTCGGTCACGGTGGACCTCCGATGGGGGATGGGTGGGACGGGACGGGGGGCGGGACGGG
>NZ_JAALDZ010000026.1:0-33333 GCF_014145125.1 Dietzia sp. CQ4
CGGACCGCGCTGCGCCCCGGCTGCACGTGTTGGCCGTGGAGTGCGTGGCCGGGCCCGTCGCACGCCCGCTCGGTGTGGCCCCGGGCCTGCCCGATGACGCCTTCGAGAACGACGGTCAACTCACCCGCCGCGACCTGCGCGCCTCGGCCCTCTCGCGGCTCGCACCGTCGGCCGGCGAACTGTTGTGGGACGTGGGCGCCGGCGCCGGATCGGTGGGAATCGAGTGGATGCGCGCGCACCCGTCCTGCCGCACTGTGTCTGTAGAGGCCGATCCCGAGCGGGCCGCGCGGGTGGAGCGGAACGCCGCGCGGTTGGGGGTTCCGTCTTTGGAGGTCGTCCATGGGCGCGCGCCGCAGGCTCTCGAGGGGCTGCCGCAGCCTGATGCGGTGTTCGTGGGCGGCGGGGGCACCGCGCCCGGGCTGCTGCGGCAGTGCTGGGAGGCGTTGCGTCCCGGCGGCAGGCTGGTCGCCCACGCGGTGACGATCGAGACGGAGCGGGTGCTGATCGATGCCCGCGCGGAGTTCGGCGGTGAGCTCGTACGGTTCCACGTGGAACACGCCGACTCGATCGGCTCGTTCACCGGCTGGGCACCGGCGAGGGCCGTGGTGCAGTGGTGCGCGGTCAAGCCGCTCGTCGCTGCGGTGGCCGATTCCTGGGAGACAGGGGAGACCTCGTGACCGTTCACTTCGTGGGCGCCGGCCCCGGCGCCGCGGACCTGCTCACGCTGCGCGCGGCTGCGGCCCTGGCCGCGGCGGACGTCTGCCTGTACGCGGGCACCTATCTGGACGACGGCGTGCTCGACCACTGCCGATCAGGCGCGCGGCTGGTGGACACCCAGCACCTGGACCTGGACGGGATCATCGCGGAGATCGTCGCCGCCCACGCCGAGGGGCTCGAGGTGGTGCGACTGTGCTCGGGTGACCCGTCGCTGTACTCCGCGCTCGCCGAGCAGACCCGCCGCCTCGATGCAGTGGGCGTGCCCTGGGACGTGGTGCCCGGCGTCCCGGCCTACGCGGCGGCCGCCGCCGAGCTGGGGGTGGAGCTGACCGTGCCCGAGGTGGTGCAGTCCGTCGTGCTGACCCGGGTCCAGGCCCGGTCGACGGCGATGCCGTCCTCTGAATCCCTGGAGAACTTCGCCGCGACCGGGGCGACGCTCGTGCTGCACCTGGCGATCACCCGGATCCGCGAGCTCGCCGAACGGCTGGTGCCCACGCACGGCGCGGAGTGCCCGGTCGCGGTGGTGGCCCACGCGAGCCGCCCGCACCGAGTGGAGTTGCACGGCACTCTCGCCGACATCGCCGACGCCGTCGAGGCCGCGGGCCTGCGGCAGGCGGCCGTGATCCTGGTGGGCAGGGCGTTGGTCAGGCCGGGGGAAGCGGAGTCCTGGTTGTACGCCTCGGACCCGGAGCGGGCGTCGAAGCGGCGGCGGGTGACGGGGTAGGTGCATCGGGCCGACGGTCGAGGGTGTTCCCGGGTAGGAGTGCTACTCCTCGAGTAGTACCGCTTTGCGGGGCAGAAGAGGCACTGCGAGCAGGCACAGCGCGCTGACCGCGAGGATGACGACCAGGGTGGTCGTCATCGCGGTCTCGGTCCCGTCCGCGAGGCCGCCGATGAAGAGGGTGGTCACCAGGGCCGAACCGATTCCGTTCGCGATCTGTTGGATGGCGCTGAGCGACCCGCTGGCGGAGCCGGCCTCGTCGGGCCGGAGGTTGCCGAGGGCGGTGTTGAACACCGAGTTGAAGCAGATTCCGGCGGCTATTCCGATGATGCTGGTCGCCAGGACGTTCTGCCACCAGGTGGCGCCGAGGCCGGAGGTGAGGACGTTCAGCAGCAGGACTCCGGTGCCCAGGATCGTGGCGAGCATCCCGAGCAGGACGAGGCGCCTGCCGAGCGTCAGGATGAGCGCGTTGGCGATGCCTGAGCCGATGATGATGCCGACGGTCAGCGGGATCAGGTGGAGCGAGGTCTGGGTGGGCGTGTACCCGAGGCCGAGCTGGAAGAACAGGCTGAGGACGTACATGAGCCCGCTGAAGCTCGCGAACACGCACAGTCCCACGACGAGCCCCGAGGTGAAGCCGCGGTTGGCGAGCAGGCTGCGGGGGAGGAGTGGTTCCTCCGCGCGGGACTGCCGCCATCCGAACAGTCCCAGAAGGACGACGCCGACGATCGCGCTGCCGACGGTGAGCCCGTTCCATCCGTCGGATGACCCGGTGACAAGCCCGAAGAGCAGGCTGAAGAGCGCGACGGCGAGGAGGGCGCTGCCGATCAGGTCGATGCGGGTCGAGGGCCGAGGGGGGACCGTCGGCAGGTACCGGAGCGCGAGAACGAGTGCGACGCCCCCGAGGACGACGTTGATGAGGAAGATCGGTCGCCATCCGAGGCCGAACAGATTCGCGTCGATGAGAATGCCGCCGAGTACCGGGCCCGCGACCGCGAAGACGCCGAGCATCGGGGCGAACACGGCAAACGCCTTCTGGAGCATCGGTTTGGGGAACGTGGCCGCCATGATGGCCATCCCCTGGGGGATCAACATCGCGCCGAACACGCCCTGGAGCACCCGGGCCGTGATCAGCATGGCGGCCGAGGGCGCGAGGCCCGCGAGCGCGGAGCCGACGGTGAAACCGATGAGCCCGACGAGGAACGTGCGTCGTTGGCCGTACTTGTCGCCGATCCGGCCGCCCACCACGAGCAGCGATCCCAGGGCCAGGGCGTAGGACGCCCCGAGCCACGGGATCACACTCTCGCTCACTCCGAGCTCGTGCACGATCGACGGCGCGGCGACGTTTGCGATCGTCGCGTCCATCAGGTCCATCGCGTCCGCGAGCAGGACGACGATCAGGGTGAGCCACACGGTCCGGGCGGCGAGAGGTGGCGCTGGGCTGGAGGTGGTGGTGGCCATGGCGAACTCCGATCTCAATCTGGAACGAACAGGATCGTAACGAACATGTTCGTGACGATCAAGATCGGTTGGTACGCTGGTGCCCATGACACCTCGTGTTCCGGTCAGTAGGCGGGGGCGTCCCGCGAAGCCTCCGCTGTCCCGCGAGAGCATCGTGGATGCAGCGCTACTCGTACTGGAGCGGGACGGTGCCACCAAGTTGACGATCCGCAGGGTGGCAGCCGAGCTCGACACCGGCCCCGCATCGCTCTACGTTTACGTCAGGAACGTCACCGTTCTGCACGCGCTTCTCGTCGACCGTCTGTTGGCGGATCTGGATCTCGACTGGGACGGCGTCGAACCGTGGCGCGAACGACTCCATCGGGCGATGGGCGACTACGTCGATCTCCTCGCCCGTCAGGGCGAGCTCGCGCGGGCGGTGATGTTCGTGTGGCCTGACGGTCCGAACTACCTCGACCTGATCGAACTACTCCTGAGGCTCTTGCGCGCGGCAGGCGCCGACGACACTGCCACTGCGTGGGGCATCGACCTGCTACTGCAGCATGCGGGATCGACGGCCGCCGAGTGGGCGGCCCGGTCGTCCGGCACCGGCCAGGAGGTCGGTGATCTCGACGCGACACTCGCGGCATCGGACCCGGAACGCCACCCGACGCTCGCCGCCTTTCCGGCCGCGGCCTTCACGCGGGGGACCCACGTTGAGCGGCGCGAATGGGCGCTCGACACAATCATCGACGGCCTCGTGAGCTCCCGGCGGTGAGTGCGTGTCAACGGCCGGTTCTTCCCCGCCGGAGAGCCTGCTCGAGGAGTTGGCGGAGGTCAGTGCGCTGCGCCGAGGGCGGCGGAGATCAGCCGCCCGGTGCGGCGGGGTGCGCGGTTCATCTCGGTGGCCTTTCAGTGCCGGGATGAGGGTGAGCGATCTGGCAGGATCACTTCGGCAGGAGGCCGAGTTGTCCGAGGAAGTCGAACTGGTCGAAGTAGAGGTGCTCGGACATGAGCCGGGTGCCCTCGACGCGGTAGGTGGCGCTCCACCGGAAGGTGACTGGCCTCCCGGTGGCCTCGACGGGGCCGGCGGGGCTCTGGAGGATCCCGTCGTGAGTTCCCTCGAAGCTGCCCTCGACGGAGGCGTCGCCGCCGTCGATGACCGCTGAATGGATGCGCAGGGTGCCGTCGGAGAACGCCTGCTGGAAGACGGCCAGGAATCCCAGGACGCCCTCGCGTCCGGTGAAGGTTCCGCCGGGGGTGACCATCTCGGCGGCGTCGGCCCACGGTTCGGCGTCGGGGGTGCGGTCGTTGAAAGCGGTGATGTGCTGGTCGATCACTGCGCGGGTGTCGCTCATGGCAGGTTCTCCTCGGTGTCTGGTGCGTCGGTGTCTGGTGCGTCGGTGTCCGGGGTGGGTATCGCGTGGGCGGGTGGGTCGGGCGGGTGCTGCTGGATGAGGTGTCGGAGTTCGGTGTCGATCACCGCGAACGGGTCGTAGGTGGCGATCGCATCGCGCATGGCGGACGCGGAGTCGGCGAAGGTGGTGTCGGAGAGGACTGCGTCGACGGCGTCCCGGAGGGCCTGTGGCGAGGGACGGCGGGTTCGTAGGTTGATCCCGACCCGGAAGTGGCCGACTCTCGCAGCCACCTCCGGCTTGTCCTCGCCTCCGGGTGCCACGACCAGCGGCACGCCGTGCCGGAGCGCGGTCATGACGCCGCCGAAACCTCCGTTGGTGACCATGATCGAGGTCCGCGGCAGGAGCTCCTCGTAGTCGAGGTATTCGGCGATCCGGGCGTTCTCGGGCGCGATCCGGACGAGCTCGTCGGCGGGGGCTCCGCCGGTGGTGACGACGATCTGGACCGGCGAATCCGCAAGGGCCTCGAGTGCGGGCTCGACCAGTTGGGTGAGGTCGTGGTTGTCGAGGGTGCCCTGCGTGACGTGGATGACCGGTCGCGGGTCGGCGAGTATCTCGGCCCACCACGTGGGCTGAGGGACGGGCCGGCTCCGCCGGGCGGTGACCGGGCCGGCGAACGCGGTGGTGGGCGCCAGATCGCGGCGCGCGTATTCGAACTCGGCCGGCCCCAACTGGAGGAACCTGTCGCATTGTGCGGAGAAGTCCAGAACGAACCCCTCCAGTCTCCCTCCGGACTCCTCTATGCGGTGGCGCGCGAGTCGCTGGGTGGCACGGAAGAGCACATGGCGGACCATCCGGTGGGCCAGGCGGTTGCGCAGTCTGCCGAGTGGCCCGGCCATATGCGGTAGTCCGCTGTTGGTGGGCGCCACGTCGCAACTGGTCTGTGCGAGCGGCATCACCCCGAGTCCGATGACCGGAGGTCTGGAGCCGGGGTCGCGGGAGATCAGGGGGAGTGTCCCGGCGAAGGTGCCGTCGGTGAGGACAGCAGAGACCTCGTTCTCGGCGAGCACCTGCGCCAGCGTCGCCGCTTGTGCGGTGATGGGCTGGATGAACGTCTGCTCCACCTGGTACCGCGACAGCCTCAGGCCTCGATACCTGTCGAGGTGGGGGGTGAAGGTCGACGGGTCCTTCTCGTCGAAGTCCGCCACCCCGGACAGGGCGACGTGCTCGAGACCGGCGGCGGTGACCTGGTGGGCGAACCGGGACCCGGTGATCATCACCACCCGCCACCCCTGGGAGGCCAGGTGCTCGCCGACGGCCGTGAGGGGCCCGACGTGTCCACCCATGGGGGTCGCGCACACGACGATGAGGCCTCGTGTTGTCACCGTCGCTCCTTCGCATGCCGTCTCCGCCGCGTCGATGCGAGAAGATTTGAGTAGAGTATCGCTACATCCAATTTTTGGGAAGGCCATCGACGAGACTGGGGACATGCAGTTCGGGACAGGGGCCGATCCATGACTTCGCGCAAATACGAGATGAGCCGACGGGCGGAGACCGCCGCACTGACCCGCGGGCGAATCCTGGACGCCGCCGAGTCGCTGTTCGTGCGACACGGCTACTCGAGGACCACTCTCCGGGAGGTCGCCCGTCGCGCCGGTGTCTCGGTGCAGTCGGTGTACCAGGCCGGGTCCAAGGCGTCGTTGATGATGGCGATTCTCGAGCGGGGGTTCTCCGGGGAGGAGGGAGCCGTCTCGATACTCGCCCGACCGGAGTTCCAGGCGATCATGGCCGACCCCGACACCGAGCGCGCGTTGGGTCGCTACGTGGACTTCATCGTCGCCGCCAACGGTCGGATCTTCGACTTGTGGCATGCGGCCGTCCTGGCCAGCGACTCCGATCCCGAGATCGCCGAGGCGGTCCGTCAGAGTGAGTCACGGCGGATGGAGGACCTCCACCTGGGCTGTGGGTGGTTCGTCGGGCGCGGGCTACTTCCCCAGGACCGGGTGTCTGAGTTCGCCGACGTGCTCGGCCACCTGACCGGGCCCGACACGCACAGGTATTTCGTCCGGGAGAGGGGATGGACCGACGAGCGTTTCGCGCAGTGGCTCCGCGCGACCATCGGCGGCCAGCTCGGCCAGTATCAGACGGGTCGCCGGATGCCGTAGGGAGAGTGAGCGCTCTGCGGCCGCCCGCTAGATTCCCTGCGCCCGGTCTGTCCGGGCCGGTGCGGGCGGGGCGCGCACCGGGGTCAGACGTGCTCGATCGGGAACCAGAGTTCGCAGGTCGCCGAACTGAAGTCCGGAGCGCGGTCGAGTATCGACACGATCGACGGACCGGGGCGCAATCTCCACGGATTGGAGGGGAACCACTCCGTTGCGGACGCTGCGTACGCCTCCTGCAGCGCCGCCGGATGCGGCCCGGAGGTGCGGAAGACCACCCACGCCCCCGTGGCCACGTCGATCACGTCGAGGTCGTCGGGAACGTCGGCGTCGACGTCGACCGCCACGCCGTGTAGATAGGTCAGTTCGCTGCCCTCTGCGTAGTCCGGGTCGACGTCGGCGCTGACCTGCAGCAGCCCCGAGGGCTCGGTACCGCTGAGGAGCTTCAGGCGGTCGTGCTCGGAAGCGGGGAGAGAAGCGATATGACGCTCGATGTGCGCGTTGACGCCTTCATGGTTCAACGGCACCCGGGCGGCGTGGCCGATCAGGCGGAACGCATGGTGAGTGAGGATTCGGGCATCCATAGGACGACTCCCTTCGACGGTCAGGCGGAACCTGAGTTGCGGTTGGCTGCGAAGGGGGCCGCCATCACGTCGGACGTCTCCATGGCTCACGCCGTGGACGGCACGGAATGCTCGACCAAAGGCCTCGGTGGAGCCATACCCGTACCGCACGGCGATCGTCAACAGGTCCTCGTCGCCGATCACGTCGGACGCGGCCACGGTCATGCGTCGACGACGGACGTACTCGGACACCGGCATCCCCGCGAGGGACGAGAACATCCGACGGGCGTGATAGCCGGTCGTCCCCATCTCGCCGGCGATCGCGTCGACGTCGAACTCATCTCCGAGGCGTCCTTCGATCTCGTCGACGAGGCGGTTGAGAATCTCGATCATGGCCGCTCCCTTCACGGTCGACTCTCGTCGGTCGGCGGCCTGCGCGCCCGACTACTCCGGTCCGATTCAATCGGATCGGCGATCTCCAGAGAGTCGCTCACGCGACGAGCTGCCATGCAGCCGTTGACCAGATTTGCCGAGGTGCCCTGTGCGCCCCGGTCTCAGGACACGGGGTGGCCGGCGGCGAGGACGATCCGAACCGGAACTCCGCCGCTACCGAGCCGGTCCAGTGCGGTATCGATCTCGGTGGCGTTGAGCTGGCACTCAATGATCGGGATCCGCGGAAGTGCTCCGGCTTTCGCGAGCGAGACGAGTTGGTTGAGCTCGTCCAGAGTGCCGATAAAGCTCCCCTGAACGGTGATGGACGTGATAGTCAGCAGCACGGTGGGCACCGTCTCTCGATCCCCGTGGACCAGGCGCAAGAGTTGCTTGGAAGAGGAATAAGTGAGTACACGGCTCGCAAACCGGGTCGACGGTGATCGCCGGCACCGCGAGGTGCGCCCTCAGCCCAGTGTTCCGTGTGCAGGACCGCCGGATGCGACCGGAGGCGCAGGTCGGCTGCCCTGCGAGATGCCCGGCGATCCTCAGGTGTGGTGCGTGGCCCGATGTTCGTGCTGCCACTCGGGCGTCGCGACACCATTCAGGACGCTCATCACCGTTCGCCTCGCCAGATCGGCGTCAATCGGCTGATGGCCGAAGAAGGCGCGATAGTAGAGCGGAGCGGCGAGCAGGTCGAGGGTGAGCTCCGTGTCGAGCCCGGCCTGAGTTTCGCGCCGTCCGATCGCATGCTCGAGGACGGTGCGGCCGCGGCGATGAGCTCCATCGTCAATGCGCTGTACGGCGCGGTCCCAAGGAGGTCGACGACGGCCTCGGTCACTCTCGCGTCGATCGCCGCGTCCCGGGGGCGACCCTGCGATGACGGGCGCGTCTGATGCGTCCCCGAGCAGTCCGTCACAGCCGAGGATCGACGGGTTCGGACTCCATGGCCAGCACACCGAAGACGCACTGATGGATCCGCCAGATCGGATCACCCGCTGCGGCTCGGCGCGCGCCCTCGAGGCCGAGCGCGTACTCCCGTAGTGCCATGGAGCGCTTCTGTCCGAGCGAGCGATTCTTCAGGCCGGCCAGTGTCGCCGGGGTGGTGTAGTCGGCGCCGTAGATGATGCGCAGATATTCGCGTCCGCGAACCTTGAGGCCGGGCTGGACCAGTCCCTTCTTCCCTCGGGTCAGGTTGGCACGAGGTTTGACGACCATGCCCTCACCGCCGGCTGAGGTGAGATCGTCCCACCACGCCGACCCTGCAGCGCGCGAACCGTCGTCGGCGACGTCGACGTCGAGGCGGCGGGTGGGGCGGAACAGCTCCGGGTCGGCGACGACGAGTCGGTCCGCCAGGTCCAGGTGCCAGTGATGGTCCCGGTTCTCGTAGGTGCCGGCGTCACTGGCCACGACCTGGAATGGAGCGATCTGCAGGCCGAGGTTGCCCTCGACCGGCTGGATGTAGCGTCGGTAGGCCTCGACGAACCTTGCGGCGTTGCCCGTCCGGGAGCGTGTCCGGTCCAGCAGGGCCCCCACATCGATGCCGCGGTGGGCGGCGGCGTCGAGCACGTGGACAGCGGCGGGGAGTGCGGTGGTAGCGGCGGCGCCCACTGCGGCGTACTGGTCCCTGATCATCGGTTCGGCCTTGAGCGTCCACGGCAGGATCTCGGCATCGAGAAGCAGCCAGGTGGCGCCCAGGTCCTCCCACACCCCGGCGGCCGTGGCCGCGCGAGCGATCCGCTGCAGGACCACCGACTGCTGGTCTTCGGGCAGGAACGCGCGACCGGTGCGGGAGTGGATCACCCCGTCGCCCTGGCGGGTCACGCGCGCGACTGCGCGGGAACCCATGTGCTTCTCCTGGCAGATCACCCGATCGACTCCGTGCGCGGCGAAGTAGTCGAACGCCTGATCAGGGTGTTCGAGGAAGCCCTCACGCGGGGAGCTGTCGACTGGCGACATGGTCGGCGGGAGGTAGAAGAGCTGCTCCGGGTCGACGGCGAAGCGGCTCATCACCTCCAGCGCTCCTGCCGCATTGTCGTCGCGCATCGACACCCGTCCCATGTACTGGGTCTCGATCACGCGGGGCCCGAGTACGTCGGTCAGCTTCAACGTCGCGGGATCCCGCTCGGGCGGCGCCGGGGGCCGGATCGGCTCGTAGTAGGTGTCCTGGGCGGGCACCGAGACGATCTCGCGTTCCGGGTAGCGAAGCCCGGTCAGGGACCCGCCGAACACGCACCCGGTGTCCAGGCACAGCGTGTTGTTGACCCACTCGGTCTCGGTGACCGGGGTGTGCCCGTACAGCACCGACGCTGATCCGCGGTAGTCCTCGGCCCACGGATACCGGACTGGTAGGCCGAATTCATCGGTCTCACCGCTGGTGTCTCCATACAGGGCAAACGCTCGTACCCGCCCGGATGCGCGACCGTGGTACTTCTCCTTCAGACCGGCGTGTGCCACGACCAGGTTGCCGTCGTCCAGAACGTAGTGCGCCACCAGACCGTCACAGAACGCACGCGTCCTGGCGACGAACGAGCCGTCCTCGGTCGCCAGCTGGTCGAGGGTCTGCTGCAGACCGTGGGTGGCCTTGACCGTCCCTCGCCCCAGCGCCTTGGCGAGCTTTGCCTCATGATTTCCCGACACGCACAGGGCGCTACCGGACTCGACCATGCCCATCGCCAACCTCAGTACTCCCGGAGAGTCGGGGCCGCGATCGACCAGGTCGCCCACGAACACCACGCGCCGCGACTCAGGGTGGCGGGCGTCGACCGCGCGTCCTGCCTGGTCTCTCTCCAGGTCGTAGCCCAGCGTCCCGAGCAGCTCCTCCAGCTCGGCACGGCACCCGTGGACATCGCCGATCACGTCGAACGGCCCGTGATCGTCGCGGCGGTCGTTGAACAACCGGGTCCGGACGATCGAGGCCTCGGCCACCGCCTGCTCCGAATCGAGCACGTGGATGGAGTGAAACCCCTCCTTCCTGAGCCCGCGCAGCGAGCGGCGCAGCTGGTCCTGCTGGCGCTTGATCACCCGGGCGCCGAAATCACGATCCGCGCGGGCCTCGTTGCGCTCCACGGCCAGCGCGGTGGGCAGGTCGAGCACGATGGCGGCGGCCAACACGTCGTGCTCCTTGGCCAGGGCCAGCAGGGACTTGCGGGCCGCCGGCTGCACATTGGTCGCGTCGATCACGGTCAGCCGTCCGCGTGCCAGGCGCTTGCCGGCGATGAACTCCAGCACCGCGAACGCGTCTGCGGTGGCGTCCTGGGCATTGGGGTCGTCGCAGACCATCGCCCGGCAGTCGTCGCTGGAGATCACCTCCGTCGGGGCGAAGTGTGTCGCCGCGAAGGTCGATTTGCCGGAACCGCTGGCACCGATGAGCAGGACCAGGGACAGCTCCGGGATGGTCAGTTCACTCATGCGGACACCTCCACTGGGGCGGACTGACTGAACACGGCCATCTGCGTCGGCGGCCCGACCTGCGGGTCGGCCTCGCCCACGGGACGGAATGTCACTTGATAGCCGTGGGTGCCGGCTACGGAGTGGGCCCAGGACTGGAACTGTTCACGAGTCCACTCGAACCGATGGTCAGGGTGCCGGAAGGCTCCTGCGGCCAGCGCCGGGTAGTGAACGTTGTACTCGACGTTGGGCGTGGTGATCACCACGTGCCGGGGATGCATCGCGCCGAACACGTTGCGCACCACAGCCGGCAGACGGTCGGGATCGACGTGCTCGATCACCTCCATCAGGATCGCCATGTCGAGATCGGCCAGTCGCTCGTCCTCGTACATCAGTGAGGAGCGTAGGAGGGATAGGCGGTCAGCCTGGCGTTCGGTCATCGAGTCCACGTGCAACCGCGTGGCGGCCTTGGACAAGGCGAAGTCCGAGACCTCCGTCCCGATCACACGTGTCACACCCTGGACCTTGAGCAGGCCGCCCAGTAGGGCGCCCGAACCGCAGCCCACATCGGCGATCGATACCGGCGCCAGGTCGCGGACCACCTCCAGCACCGCGTCGTGACGCAGCCTGACCAGGGGGCGAGGGGCGACGGCAGCATCCGAGGCAGCGGCGTCCGGGGTGCTCTCTGCGGCGCGGTCGTCCAGTTCGGCGAGACGGGCCAGGGCGCTCTCGCGAAGATCTCGCTGGCCGGCCAGGTAGCGGTGCGCCACCAGATCCCGCTCCGGGTGCCCGGGCAACCACCGGTCACCCGCACGCAACAGCTTGTCGACCTCGTCCTGGCCCACCCAGTAGTGCTTGGCCGCATCGAGGACGGGGAGCAGGACGTACAGGTGACTGAGGGCGTCCGTCAGGCGCACGGACCCGGTCAGCGTCAGACCCACCAGCGGCGCCGCGCCCCACTCGGGTCGGGTGGCGTCGAACGCGATCGACTCGGCCTGGGTGTCCCATCCCAGTGGCGCGAACAACCGGTGCACCAGGTCGGGTTCACCGGGCACCGTCGGCAGAGAGATCGTCAGATCTAGGGGAGACTCGACCAGGTCCTCGTAGCCGACACACTGACCGTTGAGCGCTGACCGGAACACTTTTCCCATCGCCACCGCCAGCAGCGAGGACGCCACATACGGGCGGTCGTTGACGTAGTGCCCCAGTGCAAAGGCGTCACTGCGCCCGGATCGTCCCCGGACCAGAGCGACCGGATCCACTTCCAGAAGCACCGCGGCAGTGCATGACTCCGTGCTGACCTCGGGGTAGAACACGTGCGCCGTGCCCGCGTACACGCCGAAGGATTGCACCTTGTCGGGATGCTTGTGCAGGAGGAATCCCAGATCACCTGGCGTGCTGAGCGCCTCCGAACGGCGGGCAGTGATCGTCAACAACATGCGGGCCAGTGTGCCCCAGCCAGGTGGCCGGGGCGCGACAGCGCTCAACACGCAGGGGACTCGCCCATGACCGGTCGGCGCGGCAGGTGTGTCACCGGCCGCCTCACGCCACGAGCGCTCCCGACGATCGGGCGCGCCGAAGGGTTGAAAGTGCAGCGACTGCACGTTATTGTGCAGTGACTGCAACTTAGAGAAGGAAGCTCGTGCCAGAATCAGTAGAGGCGTCCGCGCCGACGGTGCTGCGATCGGTGGGGGTGACGCGGACCTTCGGCAGAGGAGACGCGGCGTTCACCGCCCTTGACGGCGTGGATGTGGAGGTCCGCCAGGGTTGCTCCCTCGCGATCATCGGTAAGTCCGGATCCGGAAAGTCCACCCTGATGCACCTGCTCGCCCTTCTCGACGAGCCGACAGAAGGCGTGATCGAGATCTCGGGGCGCGCGGCGTCGGACCTGCGGCCGGCTGAGCTCAACCAGATCCGCAACAACATGTTCGGCTTCGTCTTCCAGCAGTTCTTTCTCACCGGGGGACAGACCGTCTTCGAGAACGTCAGCCTCCCGCTCGTCATCGCCGGCCTCCCCGCCGCGCGACGTCGGGAGAAGGTGATGGACGCCCTGGACGCCCTGGGTCTGGCCGACAAGTCCGCGAACCGGGCGACCGATCTCTCCGGCGGTCAGAAGCAGCGCGTGGCGATCGCGCGGGCTCTCGTGAACGAACCGTCGGTGATCTTCGCCGACGAGCCCACCGGGAACCTGGATTCCGCCACGGGCGAGCAGGTCGAGCAGATCCTCTTCGGGCTCCATCGCGACCGGGGCATCACGCTCGTCGTGGTCACGCACGACCCCGACCTCGCGGCCCGCTGCGAGAGTGCGGTCACCATCGCGGACGGCCGCGTGGTCGAGCGGACGCAGGTCGCGGCATGAGGGCGTCCGATGTGGTGCGAGAGGCGACGAAGAACGCCTTCAGGAGCAGGCTTCGCACGACCCTGACCGTTCTGAGCCTGTTCGTGGGCGCGTTCACGCTCACCCTCACCACGGCTCTGGGGGCCGGCGTGAACGACTACGTGGAGCGTCAGGTCGCGACGCTGAGTACCGGTGACATCCTCCTGGTGAGTCCCGCATCCTCCGTCGGTCCCGACGACGGTCCGGCGGAATGGGACCCGAGCGGACGGCAGCAGTCGGGCGTCGCGTCACCCCTCACCGGTGGGACTCTCCTGAACAGAGGAGATATCGACGCCATGAGGGGCATCGACGGGGTGCGGAAGGTGGAGGCGATCACCCAGGTCACTGTCGACTGGGTCGCCCCGGGCTCGGCCGACGTCGCCCGATATGAACTGGACATCAACCCGACGTCGTCGATCGGGCAGAGCGACCTCGCCTCGGGCCGGCAACTCGATCAGGACTCCGTCGAGAACGAACTCGTGCTCCCCGAGGAGTACGTCGGTGCCCTGGGATTCGCGGACGCGGAAGCCGCCCTCGGGCAGACGGTGACGGTGGGATACACCGATTCGGGGCAGGAGCCACGAACCCTGGACGCGGTCGTCGTCGGTGTCGCCCGGGAGAGTCTGTTCGCAGCAGGGGCCGGGGCCAACTCCGCTCTGACCGAGGAGATCGCGAACTCCCAGGCGGTGAGGGGGCAGCCGGAGGCCTGGCCCGTCGCGGTGCTGACGATGTCGACCGACGGCGGCGAGGCGGTGAGTGACGACGCCGCCCAACGGGTGAAGGACGATCTGGCAGAGGCCGGGCTCACGGGGCAGACCATCGAGGATCAGCTCGGCGTGGTCCAGACGGTGATCAACGGGATCATCGGGGTTCTGAGCGCCTTCGCGGTGGTCGCGTTGATCGCCGCATCGTTCGGGATCGTCAACACCCTCCTGATGAGCGTGCAGGAACGCACCCGGGAGATCGGGTTGATGAAGGCCATGGGGATGTCAGGCGGCCGGGTGTTCGCGCTGTTCAGCATCGAAGCCGTCGTCATCGGTCTGTTGGGTTCCGTTCTCGGTGCGCTGGCGGCCATCGGCGTGGGGTCCGCGATCGCCGCGGCCGCCGGCGAGACCGTCCTCTCCGCCCTCCCCGGCCTCCACGTCCTGCTCTTCGAACCGACTAACGTGATCGCGGTGATCCTCGTGATCATGGTCATCGCGTTCGTCTCGGGTGCGCTCCCCGCGCGTCGCGCAGCCCGCCAGGACCCGATCGAATCACTACGGTACGAGTGATCAAGGAGGCGCAGATCGTGTCGACCCCGCCACCCCGACGCCGCAGGGACGCCAGAGAGAAAGCCGCGGCGATCGAACGCGCGGCGACCGACCTGGTCCTCCACCACGGGTACGACGACGTGACCGTCGACATGATCTGCGACCGCGCCGGGGTGAGTCAGCGGACCTTCTTCAATCACTTCGGTACCAAGGACGCCGCGCTGCTGGGCGTAGACCATCCGACCATCGACGAGAAGGCCGCGCGTGAGTTCGTCGAATCGGATGGTCCACTCCTGGTGGGTGCTGCACAACTGATCCGTGTCGACCCCGGCGGCCTCGGCGCGGACCCCACTCTCCTCGCGCGGCGTATCCACGCCATAGGTTCCAGTCCCACGTTGATGGCCAGCCAGATGGACAGGATCGCGGCCCTGGACCCGGAACTCCGACGCGTCATCTCCCTGCGCCTACAGACGCAGTACCCCGAGGAGGACGGGTCTGATCTCGACGACCAGGCCGGGCTCATCACCCAACTCGTCGCCGGTCTGATGCGCTACATCGGCCACGCCTGGGCCGAACAGGCCGCCGCGGGAACCATGCCGGACATCGACCCCGAGTCCATCGCCGGGCTGCTCTCCCGCACTCTCCGCAAGCTCGAGTGACGACCCGCCGTCACCCGCTCTGATCGCGGGCGCCCTTCTGCGGGGCCCCCAGCACGCTGAGGATCTCGCCGACCATGTGGTCCCGTTCGAGTGGGTGGCGCAGCGGCAGGTCCCGGTTCAGGCTGTAGCGGTTACGGCGCCCGTCCCGGATGCGCTGGAGGTACCCGGCCTCCTCCAGCTCGGCCACGATCCGCTGGGTGGCCCGCTCGGTGATCCCGACCGCGTCGGCGATGTCGCGCAGTCGCGTCTCGGAATCCTGCGCGATGCACAGCAGGACGTGCGCGTGATTGGTGAGAAACGTCCACTCCGCCACCACACCACCCCATCACCGACGACTTCCGAGTGCCATTTTGCCTGACGCGAATCACGGTACGCATGTGGGCGTCGACGGTGCCCGATCTCCCGCGGTGCAGGCCCTTGCGCCGCGCCACAACACACGACATAGATTTAGGCTGTTGCAAAACAGGTCTTTCAAGTCGTGTATTGTCGTTCCCGTTACTCGCTCGGAACAGTCGGCCCGCGCGCCACCACGGAGATCCGCTCGCCCCGCTCGGCGGCGTACGGACTCCGGTCAGATCAGGGGAGACTCGATGGACCTCAGCATTCTCGGCAGCCTCACGGACCCGCCGATCCTGTTCTTCTTCCTGGGGCTGTTCGTCGCCGCGGTGCGCTCCAACCTGGAGATCCCGGCCCCCGTCACCAAGTTCCTGTCGCTCTACCTGCTCATGGCGATCGGGTTCAAGGGTGGACAGGCTCTCCGCGAGACCGGTCTGACCGGCCGCGCCGCGGCGGTGATCGGCATCGCTCTGCTCCTGGCCCTGGTGATCCCTGCGCTGGGCTTCCTGGTCCTGCGGCGCAGGGTGAACGAGTTCGATGCGGCCGCCATCGCCGCCACCTACGGGTCGGTCAGCGCGGTGACGTTCATCGCCGCGACGCAGTTCGTGACCGCACGTGGGGAGGAACCCGGCGGGTACATGACGGTCGCCCTGGTGCTGATGGAATCGCCCGCGATCATCATGGCGGTGCTTCTCGCCACCTGGGCACGGTCACGTCAACGCTCAGCCCAGATGGCGGGCGACGTCGCGGGGGCCGGAGCCTCCGGTCCCGCGTCGGGCGCACCCCTGTCGATGCGGGCGATCCTGCACGAGGCGTTCACCGACGGCGCGCACCTGCTGCTGATCGGGTCGCTCGTGATCGGCACCATGGTGGGGGCCGACGCCGGCGAGGCCATGTCCCCGTTCGTCAACGACATGTTCAAGGGCCTACTGGCCTTCTTCCTGCTCGAGATGGGCCTGCTCGTCGCCCGTCAACTCCGCGAGGTCCGCGACGTGGGTCCGTTCCTGATCGGGTTCGGCATCGTGATGCCCCTGATCGGAGCATCGATGGCGCTGGCCCTGGGTGCACTGGCCGGGCTACCGGTCGGCGACCTGACCATGCTCGCCGTGCTCGCGGCGAGCGGGTCCTACATCGTCGTCCCGGCCGTGGTGCGCTACGCGATCCCCGAAGCGCGACCGTCCCGGTACTTCACAATGGCTCTTGCCGTGACGTTCCCGTTCAACATCGTCCTCGGCATTCCGCTCTACTACACCGTCGCCCAGCACCTGGGCGCCTGAGGCGAGGAGATCCCATGAGAGACGTCAAACGGATCGAACTGGTGGTGGAATCCGGGGTCGCCGGGAGGTTCCTCGGCGCGTTGGATTCGCTGGGCCTGACCCATCGCACCGTGATCCCGGGAATCTACGGGCGGGGACAGCACGGTGAGCGGGGCGGGGACCCTTTCTCCACCTTCGACAACACCTTCGTGCTCGTGGCGGTCGACCCCGACCGGATCGACGAGGTCCTCCTGGCGCTGCGCCCCCTTCTGAAGTCCGTCGGTGGCATGTGTCTGGTCTCGGACGCCCAGTCGGTGCGGTACTGAGCCGGCACCCGGGAGGGGGCTAGGATCTGCTCAGCTGCGGTGCTCGGGAACCCGGTGTGAGACCGGGGCGGCCCTCGCCACTGTGAACGGATGATGTCGCAGGTCCTCTGTGCCACTGCTCGCACGCGTTGTGTGGGTGGGAAGGCGGACCCGCGGCGATCCGGTCCATCCCTACTGGGGTGGGCCGGGGGAACCCGTGAGCCAGGAGACCGGCCGTGGCTGCCACCACGAGTGCCCGCGAGGTGACGGGCAGAAAGGTCTCAGGTAGATGCATATCGCAGAGGGTTTTCTCCCCTCGGCGCACGCCCTGGCATGGACGGCCGTCGCGGCACCGTTCGTGATCCACGGCGCGCGCGAGGTCATCAGGACGGTCCGCCGGACACCGGAGGCGGGCGTCCTGCTCGGCGTGGCCGGGGCGTTCACGTTCGTCATGTCGGCCGTCAAGCTCCCGTCGGTGACGGGCTCCAGCTCACACCCCACCGGGACCGGCCTGGGGACGATCATCTTCCGGCCCCCCGTCATGGCCTTCGTCGCCACCGTGGTGCTCATCTTCCAGGCGTTGCTGCTCGCGCACGGGGGCATCACCACTCTCGGCGCGAACGTGTTCTCCATGGGGGTCGCCGGGCCGTGGGTCGCCTACGGCGCGTTCGTCCTGTGTCGTCGGATCGCGGTGCCGCTGCTCGGCGCGGTCTTCGTCGCCGCGTTCCTCGCCGACCTGGTGACGTATCTCGTCACCAGTGCCCAGCTCGCACTGGCGTTCCCGAGCGCCGAGCACGGCCTGTGGTACTCGATGGCCGAGTTCCTCGCCGTCTTCGCCATCACCCAGATCCCGCTGGCGATCGTCGAGGCCCTGATCGTCGTGGTGATCGTCAGCGTGCTCCTGCGCATCGCCTCCCGCGAGCTCGACCTGGTGGGCTTCTTCCGGAGGGCGCGACTCGCCGGCGCGGGGACCTTCGCGGATCCCGGGGATCGTGCCGATTGGGTCGAGGCCACGGAGTCGGTGCGATGAGCGGGACGAAGCACGTCAGCGCGTGGGTGTTGGTGGGACTGGTCGCCGTCGCGTTCGCGATCGCGGTGCTGTCCCTGGTCTACGGCGCCGGGGCGGGCGGCGAGTTCGAGGGTGCGGACGGGCAGGCCGAGGGCACCATCAGCGAGGTCTCTCCCGACTACGAGCCGTGGTTCGAGCCGCTTCTGCCCGAGTTGCCGGGGGAGGTCGAATCGGGGGTGTTCGCCCTCCAGGCCGGGATCGGCGGCGTGATCGTGGGTTACGGACTCGGCGTCCTGCGAACACGCAGCAGGCAGCGTCGGGAGAGCGTGACGGGTGCGGCGACCCCGTCGGCGGCGGCCACGGGTCCGACCGGACACTGACCGACCGAGCACCAGGTGAACCCACTCGAGCTCGCGGCGTCCCACAACCGCTGGTCGGACCTCCCGGTAGTCGAGAAGCTGCTGCTCTTCGGCGGTCTACTGGTGGCGGCACTTCTCGTGCCGCCACCGGTGGGCCACGTGGCGATCCTGGCCGTCTGCTGCTTCTGCGCACTGGTGCTGGCCCGCGTCCCCGCCAGGATCTATGTCGCGGCGTTGCTCGCACCCGTCGCGTTCCTGGTCCTGGGCATCGGTCCACTCGTTCTGGACCTGACGGACTGGCGCCTCGTGGTGGATCCGGCCGGGGTCGACACCGCCTGGCGGACGGTGACCAGGGCGATCGCCGCGACGGCCGCCACCATCACCTTGGCGTGCACCACGCCCGTCGCCGACCTCCTGGCCGCCGGCCGGCGGGCCGGACTGCCCGCCCCGCTGGCCCACGTCGTGGACACCACCTACCGGCTCATCGGCCTGCTCATCGACTCCGCCCGCACGCTGAGGCAGTCCCACGACCTCAGGCTCGGACACCACACCGCCCGGGCCGCGATCTCCTCTGTCGGAACGCAGTTCGCCTCGGTCTTCGTCTTATCCGTCAGGCGGGCACGGGCGATCGACGACGCCATGTCCATGCGCGCCGAGCGCGGCCAGACCGCGGTGCTCGCCGAGGCGGATCCGGTCTCGGCCACCCGCGTGTTCGTCATCTGTCTGGTTCTCGCGTCCGTCTCGATACTGGGGGTCCTCACGTGACCGTCCTCGCTCTGCGCGGTGCCCGGTTCTCCTACCGGCGTCTCGACGCCCACGGAGGCCACACCCACACCGTGCTCGACGGCGTCGATCTGACGATCACCGCCGGGGCGAGGGTGGCGCTGCTCGGTGGTAACGGCAGCGGCAAGACCACGCTGATGCGGCTGCTCGTGGGCCTGAACCGCCCCGATGCCGGGGAGCTGGAGCTGGACGGGGAGCGGGTCCGGGACCGCCGCGCCGACCGCACCCGCCTGCGGCAGTCGGTGCAGATGGTGCTCCAGGAACCCGACGACCAGATCTTCGCCACGACCGTGCGGGCCGACGTCTCCTTCGGCCCGGTGAACCTCGGATTGGATCGCGCCGAGGTGGCCCGTCGGGTCGACGAGGCCCTGGCGGCGCTGGCGATCACCGACCTCGCCGACCGCGTCCCCCACCACCTGTCCTTCGGGCAGCGCAAGAGGGTGGCCCTGGCGGGTGCGCTGGCGATGAGGCCCCGCGTCCTGCTGCTCGACGAGCCGACGGCCGGGCTCGACCCGCTCTCCTGTGAGGACCTGCTCGCGGCGCTGGAGTCACTTCGTGCCGCGGGGGCGGCGATCCTCATGGCCACGCATGATGTCGACCTCGCCTGGGCCTGGGCGGACGACGCGGTGGTGCTCTCGGGCGGAGCGTTGGTCCGCGGCCCGGTCCACCGGGTGCTGCAGGACGAGGGACTCCTCGCCGCGGCGCGGCTCACCACGCCATGGGGAGCCGCGGTGTCGCGCCGGGTGGGCCGGACGGTGGTGCGGCCGGGGGAGGTCTGATCCCGTCCGCGAGCTGCCGCGCACTCGCCCGCGTGCCGGACATGGCCGGTGCCAGCGGTGGCGCGGTGTTCACGAGCACACCATGATGGCACCGTGTGCCGCTATGGCGGACAGCGTGAGCAGGATGTGAGTTCTCAGGGAAGAAAAGCAGTGTGGGGTCGGGTGTCACGTCAATGCGTACCCATCCCTTGTTCGGCCGCGCGCGGCGGCAGCGTCTCCCGGTGACGTGGCTCGGGCCACGTTCTGTCGGCGTGTACGGCAGTGGGCGAGACACCTTGTCAAGGAAGAAAAGGGGTGGGAGTGACTTCGGCAATCGAAGGCGACGAAGAAATACGATGGTCCCAGGTGGAAGACAGTTTCTTCGTCGGAAATTTCCGCGGGAACTTCGTGGGGTACATCGACCGGAATCCTGACGGCAGCTTCACCTGCTACGACAGGATGTCGAGACCGCACGGCGAGTCCGGTTCGCTGGACGAGGCGATCTCCAGCCTGAATGATCTGTACTTCTCCGATGCGAGTGAGGGAGGGTTGAATGTCGCTGGACGCTGAGTCCCCCACGTCGCCCGGGACCGGGCACCTGAAGTATCTGGTGTACACGAGCGTGCCGGTGCGGAAGATGCTGTCGGGCGACCTGGAGTCCATCCTGTTCACCTCCCGGGAGCGCAATCGTGCCGCCGATATCACCGGTGTCCTCCTGTTCAGGAACAACTGTTTCATCCAGTTCCTCGAAGGCCCCCCGGCCGCGATCGACGAGTTGATGACGCGCATCGCCGCCGACGACAGGCACAGTCGTGTCCGGGTCCTGTTGACGGAACCCGCAGCCGAGCGCAGCTTCGCCGACTGGAAGATGGGCTTCGGCATCCCCAAGGAGACCCGGTCGACCGGAGTCGACGGCGTGCGGGACAGCTTCAACGACCTCACTGGCGGGTCGAGCTACGACGTGGTCCGTCGGGCCGCCGAAGACTTCTCGATCTGGTTCAAGGTCAAGGAGCGCTCGATCTCGACCACCGCCTGAGCGTCGACTCCTCCTACACGCGTGCGACGGGCACGCCGGCGCGCAGGACGCGATGCGCCCCGCAGTGGCAGGACTCGTAGGTCACGGTGCCCTCGCTGGTCGGGTGGGACGAGCGGCGCAGCCAGGCGTGCTGATGCTGGCCCGGGTCCGCAGGCTGCGGAACGGGGGCGTCGTGGTCCCGGTCGTGGTGGAGGTCAGTGGGTGAACAGGCTGCTGTGGTCATGCGCTGACTGTGGTGCAATGGGTCAGTGCAGTTCAACCATGGCAATATGGTCGGCCCGACACTCGCGGCGGAGCTGGCCTCGCTCGCCGCCGGGTCGTGGGACGCCGACGCGGCCGTCGGGGTGCTCCGCGCCCACGGCGTCCGCAGGCCCGATCTCGACGACGCCAGGTCAGAACGCCTGCGGGAGTGGGCGTCGCGGCTGAGAGCGCCGTTCTCGGCGCCGGACGTTGACTCCACGTGCGACGCGATCAACGAGCTGCTGGAATCGGCCGCGTCGAGGCCGTCCCTGAGCACGCACGACGGGCACAAGCCCCACCTGCACTTCGCGGCCGACGGTGACGATGTGGTGGAGCGCGTCAGGGCCATCACCGCGGGCGGTCTGGCGATCTTCGCGGTCGAGTCGGAGGGCTGTCGTCTGGGGGCCTGTCTCCGCGCGGGGTGTCCCGAGGTGTTCGTCGACACCAGCCGGAACGGCGGACGGCGCTACTGCAGCGCTCGATGCGGTAACCACGACGCCGTCCAACGGCACCGGGCCCCCGGCCGTCGCCGCGGGTGACGCAGGGGCGCGGTTGGCGCCGGGTCCCGGCTGACGATGGGGGGTGTCGGACGGCCGCGAGATCGGGGATCATGTGTCGATGGAGACGCGAGACGAGCCCTGGCCGGCCATGCCCCTGGAGTCGTGGATCGACACCAGGGACACACTCCACCTGTGGACCCAGATCGTCGGGAAGACGCGCATGGCCCTCGGGCCGGAGATCAACCACTGGTGGGGCATCCCGCTGTACGTGGACGCGCGGGGGCTCACCACGTCCCTCATGCTGGCCGGGCACCGCGGCCTGGAGATCCGCTTCGACTTCGTCAGCCACGAACTGCTGTTCCTCGTCACCGACGGCAGCACCCGCCGGATGGCGCTCGAGCCGCGGACCGTGGCAGAGTTCTACGCCGAGTACACCGGCCACCTGAATGATCTCGGGTTCGACGTGCCGATCGTCGGGACCCCGGTCGAACTGCCCGAGGTGATCCCGTTCGCCGAGGACACCACGCACGCGTCGTACGACGCCGACTCCGTGGCCCGCTTCTGGAGGTCCCTGGTCAGCGCGCACGGAGTCCTCTCGACGTTCCGCGGTGGGTTCCGGGGGAAGTCCTCGCCCGTCCACTTCTTCTGGGGCGCGTTCGATCTGGCCGTCACCCGGTTCTCCGGACGCTCCGCCCCCGAGCATCCCGGCGGCGTCCCGAACTGCCCGGACCGGGTCATGCACGAGGCCTACAGCGACGAGGTGTCGAGCGCGGGGTACTGGCCGGGTGGTGCGGAGGAGGGCCTCTTCTACGCGTACGCCTACCCCCACCCCGAGGGGTACGACACCCATCCGGCGGTCGAGGCCCCCGCGTACTGGGACGCCGAGCTGGGCGAATACGTGCTGCCGTACCACCTCGTGCGACAGGCACCGGATCCCGACGCCATGGTCCTGGGGTTCCTCGAGCAGACCCATCGCGCGGCGGAGGAGACGGCGGGTTGGGACCGGGTCCGGCCTCCCCGGTAGTCCGTCGGCGGGGCATGTCCTCGCCATTGTGAGGGGTACCCGCGCCGTGTCCGGCTCGTCGATCGTTGACCGGACGCGTCGGCCGGCCTAGGCTGACTGAACATTCAGTCAGCGACGAGGTGGCCGCCATGCCCCACGACGACCCGGCCCGAGGTGGGGCTGATCGTCGCAGCGCCGATCGCAGCGGAGTCGACCGCATCCTCGACGCCGCGATCCTCAAGTTCGGCGCCCACGGCGTCACGGGGACGAGCCTCAAGGCCATCGCCGCCGAGGCGGGGGTGTCGCAGGCGCTGATCCTCCACCACTTCGGGAGCAAGGACCGACTGCACCGGGCCTGCGACGAGCACGTGGTGCGGCTGGTGCGGCAGGGCAAGGAGTCCGCGATGGGCCAGGGTCCGCAGCTGGATCCGCTCCAGTCGCTGCGGCAGATCGAGGACAGTCGCCCGCTGCTGCGCTACCTGGCCCGCACCCTCTCGGAGGGGGGCGATCACATCGCGCACCTCATCGACGAGATGGTCGCCGACGCCGAGGCCTACACCGGGGCCGCCGTCGAGGCCGGTCTCATCAAGCCCAGCGCCCATCCGCGCGAGCGAGTCGTCGTGCTGACGCTCTGGTCACTGGGATCGCTGGTCCTGCACGAGCACATGAACCGACTGCTCGGCGTGGACTTCCTCGACACCGAGGCCCCGCCGGAGAACCTCGCCCCGTACATGCTCCCGGTCGTGGAGCTGTTCACCCAGGGGCTGTTCGAACCCGGAACCATCGACCGGTTCGCGGACGCCTTCGACACCCCTGACGACCCCCGGAAGGAACAGTGAGCACCATGGACGACGTCGTGATCTCGGCGAGCGGACTGGTCAAGACCTTCGGCACCACGCGCGCCCTCGACGGTCTGGACCTCGAGGTGGCCCGGGGGGAGGTGCACGGCTTCCTCGGCCCCAACGGCGCCGGCAAGTCCACCACCATGCGCGTCCTGCTGGGACTGCTCCGGGCCGACGCCGGCACCGTCCGACTGCTCGACGGCGACCCCTGGACCGACGCCGTCGAGCTCCACCGCAGGCTCGCGTACGTGCCCGGGGACGTGGAACTGTGGCCCACCCTCACCGGCGGCGAGGCGATCGACCTGCTCGCCCGGCTGCGCGGCCCGCTCGACAGGCGTCGTCGCGACGCGCTGTGCGAGCGCTTCGACCTGGACCCCACCAAGAAGGCCCGCACCTACTCCAAGGGCAACCGGCAGAAGGTGGCGCTGATCTCCGCCCTGGCCTCCGAGGTGGACCTGCTCCTGCTCGACGAGCCCACCGCGGGCCTGGACCCCCTCATGGAGGTCGAGTTCCAGGAGGCGATCGGTGAGGTCAAGGCCGCCGGCCGCACGGTCCTGCTCTCCAGCCACATCCTCGCGCAGGTCGAGGTGCTGGCGGACCGCATCTCCATCGTGCGGCAGGGTCGCACCGTCGAGACCGGGAGCCTGGAGGAGCTGCGCCACATGACCCGCACGACGATGGTCGCCCGGACGGACCGACCGGCGGACGATCTGCGGCGGGTCGAGGGTGTCCACGATGTGGAGATCGACGACGACGACGAGGTCCGCTTCCAGGTCGACGGCGACAGTGTCGACGAGGCCGTCCGTGCACTCGCACCACTGGGCGTCCGCTCGCTGGTCGCCCACCCGCCGACCCTCGAGCAGCTGCTCATGCGCCACTACGGCGACGCTGCTGAGGCCGGTGCGGGAGAGACCGGTGCATGGGAGACCGGATCGACGGGGACCGGGTCCGAAGGCCGGGCGGCAGCGCGATGACCACCGCGACCGCTCCCGCCCGCGAGCGCCCGCATGCCGCGGGTGGCGATGACCCGCTGGCAGGCACCGGCACCCTCGTCCGGTTCTCCCTGCGGCGGGACCGGCTCAAGCTCCCGGCGTGGGTCGGCGGCCTGGGGCTGTTCGTGATCTACATCGGCGCGGCCCTCCCGCAGCTGGCGCCGACGGAGGACGACCTGGCCGCGGTGGTGCCCCTGTTCACCCAGCCGGTGGGCCGGATGTTCACCGGCCCGGCCTACGGCATGGACGCCCCCACCTTCGAGCGGTTCTTCGCCGCCGGCTACGCCCCGTACCTGTTCCTGCTCGCCGCGCTCATGAACATCATGCTGGTCACCCGGCACACCCGCGTCGAGGAGCAGACCGGCCGCGCCGAGCTGATCCGCGCCAACGTCACCGGCCGACACTCGGCCCTCACCGCGACCCTGATCGTCGCCGCGATCACCAACGCCCTCGCGTGCGTGGTGGTCGCCGGATTGGCGATCGCAGGCGGGTTCGCCCCCCTCGGCTCCCTGCTCATCGGGCTGGGCACCGCGCTCGCGGGGATGGCGTTCGCCGGGATCGCCGCGGTGACCGCGCAGCTCAGCGCCTACTCGCGGGCGGCGGCGGGGATGGCCGGGCTGGTACTCGGGGTCGCCTTCATCCTCCGTGCCCTCGGCGACATGGCGGCAGTCGGGGGAACCGCCTTGTCCTGGGCCTCGCCCCTCGGGTGGGCGGCCCAGACGGCCCCCTACGTGTACGACCGCTGGTGGCCGCTGCTCCCCCTCGTCGTCGTCGCCGTGGTCGGTTCGGCCGCCGCCTACGTCCTCCAGTCACGCCGCGACTTCGGGGCGAGCCTCCTCGCCCCGCGCCCGGGCCCCGCCCACGCCGGCCGGTTCCTCGGACGGCCGGTGGGCCTGGCCGCCCGGCTCCAGCGCGGTGCCCTGCTGGGGTGGGGCGCGGCCGTCGTCGTCCTGGGAACGGTCAACGGCGCGTTCACCGACGCCATGCTCAGCGCGAGCGGGGACATGCCGCAGGCGATGCAGGACATGTTCGGTGCCCAGGGTCTGGTCAACGGCTACGTGGCCTTCCTCGGGTCGTTCGTCGCCGTCCTCACCGCCGCGTACGTGGTCTACGCGACGCAGTCCCTCCGCGACGAGGAGGGCAGGGGCCGCGCCGACCTGATCCTGGCCACGCCCGTCAGCCGGATCTCATGGGTGGGCGCCCACCTCGCCGTGGTGGCCTGTGGCGCGGTGCTCATCCTGGCGGTGACCGGGATCTGCACGGCGCTCGCCGCTGCCGTGGTCACCGGAGACACCTCGCTCGTCGGTGGGGTGATCGGCTCGCACCTCGGCGCCACCCCGGCGGTCCTGCTGGTGCTGGGGGTCTGCGGGGTGTTCTACGGCTGGGTTCCCCGGTTGACCGCGCCCGTCGGCTGGGCGGTGGTCGCGCTGATGTTCCTGGTGGCCAACTTCGCCGACCTGCTGGACTTCCCCGGGTGGCTCCGGTCGCTCTCGCCGCTGCACCATCTCGCCGCGGTCCCGGTGGAGGAGTTCGCCCCGGCGCCGTTCCTGCTGGTCCTCGTGACGGCCGGCGCGCTCGTGGCCGCGGGTCTGGTGGGGTTCAGGCGTCGGCAGGTCTCGGGCTGACCGCGACCGAACCGGGCATTGATAGCCTCTGCCGGGTGACCAGGACTCGTGGACGGCCGCGCCGCAACCCCGGGTCGCCGACCGGACTCGGCAGCGAGCAGGACATCCTCCACGCCGCGGGAGAGCTGTTCGTCACCAGAGGCTTCGGCCGGACCAGCACCCGGGCCATCGCGGAGGGCGCGGGGTTGCAGCAGGCCAGCGTCTATCACTGGTTCGGGTCCAAGGACGAGATCCTGCTGCGGCTGGTGCTCGGCACGGTGATCCCGTCCCATCGGATCGCCGACCGGCTGGTGGCCAGCGACGCCCCCGGGCACGTCCTGTTGTGGGCGCTGGCGTACGCCGATGCGGGGTTGCTGCACGAGGACCCGCAGAACCTGGGGGTGCTGTACTTCGATCCGGAGCTCGACGGCGACCAGTTCAGCGAGTTCCACGAGGTCCGGGACTCCCTGCACGAGGCCTACCGGGTCCTGCTCGAGCGCACGACGGGCGAGGCCGCCACCGACGTCGACGTGGCGATGCTCGTCGGACTGGTGGAGAACGTCATCACCTACCGGCGCCGGACCCGGTCGCCGATCCCGGACGACACCCCGGCCCGGGTCGCGGACGCGACGCTCCTGCTGGCACGGGTCCCCGACCTCCTCACCGACGAGACGCGGGCCCGGGGACTCGAGATCCTCGGCGATCTCGACTCCCCGGGCCCGGCGTCCGCCGGATGACGCCGCCGGCGACGGACGTCCCCGGGCGGGGCTAGGCCCTCGCGGGGACCTCGACTCCCCGGTCCGGTACCGGTGCGTCGACCGCGGGTGCCGACGTGGCCTTCCGGGTGTCGGCCCGGGTGTCGGCGGCGGCCACCGCCACGTAGACCACCAGTGACACGGCCGCGGCGAGGAACGTGGTCCAGCCGTCGACGCTCGTGGTGACCACCTCGTTCGGGATGTACAGCAGGGTGTTCTCCACGCCGTAGATCGTCGGTGTGAGGACGAAGAACCCGAGCCGGACCCCCAGTCCCAGCGCGGCCGAGATCACCAGTGCCCTCGTGCTGACCAGTCGGGTCCACAGCGACAGCACGAACGGCACCACGAGACTCGCGCACAACAGGTCGAAGGTCAGGGTGAGGAGGATCCCGGTGTGGTTCACCCGGAGAGCCACCAGGATCCCGATGGCGGCCACGGGGACCATCGCCCACCGGGACGCCTGCAGCACGCTCAACCGCAGGGTCCTCGTGTCGAGGATGGTGCCCACGACGATGGACGAGGTCGCGAGGAGGATGCCGCTGACCGTGGTGAGGGAGGCCGCCAGCAGGGCCGAGATGACCAGCATCGCGATCGGTGTCGGCACCTGCCCGGTGAGGAGTTGGAAGAGGATCGGCGACTCGGAGTCGCTGTCCCCGAGCAACCCCGCCCCGGCCACGGCGACCGCGGCCAGCGGGACACACAGGACCACGGTTCCGACGGCCGCGATCAGGCTGGCTGCCCTGGCGCTCCGGGCCGTCCTGGCCGAGGACACCCGCTGGAAGACGTCGATGGCCACCAGGTTGCCGAAGCCCAGCGCGAAGAGCGTCGCCCAGTTGATCGCCGCGCCCGCCGCCGGGGCGGTCAGCTGCTCGAGATCCGAGATGCCGAGCCCCTCCGGTGCCGTGTAACCGGGGCCGAGGAACATCCACAGCGTCAGCCCGACGAACCCGACCCCCATGACCACCATGAGGAACAGTCCGGTGTACACGGACGCGAACATCCCGCCGACCATCGTGTAGGCGAGGATCGCCACGGTGACGAACACGATCGCGACCCAGTAGGGCACCCCGACGAAGTGATCCATCATGTGGCCCAGGGCGACGAGGTTGCCCGCCATGAGGATTCCGAAGCTGGAGACCGTCAGGACGGCCGCCAGGATCTCGCCGGTGCGACCGAACGTCTGCCGGAAGTAGCCGGGCAGCGAGTACAGCTCGCGCTCCCGCACCTTCTCGGCCACGAAGAGCCCCATCAACAGGAACGACACGGCGATCCCCAGGGGCATCGCGGCACCGGCCCAGAAGCCGAAGCCGCCGGCGAGATCCGCCGCTCCGACGGTCGCGTTGGAGTCGATCACCTGCGACATCAGCAGGACGGCGACGAGCGGCACGGTCAGCGTCCGACCCGCGACCGCGAAGTTGTGGTTCTGGCCCTTCACCCTCTTCGAGGACAGCAGGCCGAGGACCACGAGCAGGGCGACGGTGCCGCCGATGGCGAGACTGATCATCGGGACTCACCCACCAGGGCGGTCTCGCGACCCAGCGAGTACAGGGGACGCGCGCCCTCCGGGAGTGCGAGATCACCGTCCGCGATCCGTCGCCTCAGGTAGGCGAAACTCTGCGCGGTCTGGGCGAACAGGTGCTCGCCGGCGTGCAGCGGCTCGTAGGTGGAGTCGTTCGAACCGGGGAACGTCAGGGGAGCGACCACCGTGTCGTAGTCGACGGTGAAGAACAGCGGGTACGAATACCGTTCCCTCGAGACCTTCCTGACCCGGTGGGACGTGGCGACGAACGCGCCGTTGGTCCACACCTCCAGCAGGTCCCCGATGTTCACGACGATCGCGTCCTCGCGGTACGGGACCTCGATCCACTCTCCCCGGCCGTTCATCACCTCCAGCCCGGGAGCGGTGGGCTTGAGCAGTGTCAACGCCTCGTAGTCGGTGTGCGCTCCGATCCCGGGGCGGTCCTCGGCGTCGGGGTTGTACGGGTAATGGATCAGCCGCAGCTGCGAGGGCGGCTGGGTCACCGACCCGAGGAACGTGGCGGGGTCGAGGTCGAGGTACCGGGCGAACGCCGCGAGGAGCCGCGACCCGAGTGCGAACACCTCGTCGTAATAGGTCGTCACCGCCTCCCGGAACCCCGGCAGGTCGGGCCACTGGTTCGGCCCGAGCAGGGGGTTGCCGGCCAGATACTCCGGGTGGTCGGCCGGCAGGTCGATGGACAGGTCGTAGGCCTCCTTGAGGTCCGGGGTGGCGCCGGCGAACACCTCCTCCCCGATGGGGACGTATCCGCGGTGGTTGGTGGAGTTGCCGATGTACACCTCCCGCTTGACGGAGTCCGGCTGGCTGAAGAACCGCTGCGAGGCCTCGTGCATCGCGCGGAACGTCTCATCGGCCACGCCGTGGTTGACGATGAGGAGGAAGCCGACGCCTCGGGCGGCCTCGCCGAGTCGGTCGACGCACTCCGCTGAGGGCCCGCGGGGATCGGCGAGCGTGGACACATCGATGACCGGGATCGACTCGAAGTCGACGTCGGGTCGGTGGGGGTCAGTCATTCTCGGCTCCTGAGTGGGTCGGGCGGGTCGCGCGGGTCGGGTGGATCGGGTCGAAGGGCACGGGTGGACCGGAGTGCTCGCCGGCCCGCCAGGAGATGACGAAGCGGCCGTCGGAGTGAGGGGACAGGGAGAAGAGGGGAGGCTCGGGCCCCGACCACGACGAGTACCGCGCGAGCCAGCCCTGAGCGGTCCGTGAACCGATGTGCACCGACGACGGCCGGCCCCCCGCGGGATCAGCGCCCAGCGCGAGACCGAAGCTGTCGCCGACGCAGACGACCAGCGCCTCGGTGCCGTGGTCATCGACCCCCCTGGCCTCCCACACCGGTCCGGGCTCGTCGGGGCGTTGCTCCCACAGCTCGACGTAGTCCAGCTGTCGGCCCACCTCCAGCAGTCCCCACCCCGGCACGTCGAAGAGTTGCCCGATATCGGCGGACCCGAAGGCCTCTCCGGCGGCGATGGCATGGATCCACTCGAACTCGCCGATGGCGGCGTCCGTGCACTGGAGTCGGCCGGCGAAACCCATGTGGAACTCCTTCGCGCCCGAGTCGTCGGTGGAGAACCTCGCGTCGCAGAACAGTCGGTTCCCCTGGATCCAGACGACGTCGGAGCACTGGTCGGGGGTGGCGTCGCGGGAGTGGAACAGGCGACGCCGGTAGACCGCGGGAGCGGGGCGCAGGGCGGGTTCCATGGGACTCCTCCAAATCGATCACTCGAACGGAATTAGTGAAACGGCGCTGCGTTGCGCCGCTGTTACGTGGGCGTCAAGGGATGAGAAATTGGGCGACCGTCGGAGTCCGGGGGCTGGCCGGGCCGATGTGGGCTGCGCACCTCGTGGCGCGCGAGATCGCCTCGTCGCGCGCGCCTTCCCTCGTAGAGTGGCGTCATGAACCTGCTCCTGCTGTCCCTCGGCGTGGGCGCCGTCCCCGACTTCCTCGCCGAGCACGTCAACCGGCCCGCACCCGCTGTGCGCATCGGGTACCTGAACGACGCCGCGAGCCCCTACGCGGGAGCCGGGTTCGTCGCCGCGGAGCGCGCGCAGCTCTCGGACCTGGGTTACGTGTTGACCGACATCACCGTTGCCGGCATCGACGACGCGGGCGAGTTCGCCGGCCTCCTCGACGGGGTCGACGCCCTGTACGTCGCGGGCGGCAACACCTTCGTGCTCATGGCGGCACTGCGCCGTCGCGGTGCGGATGCGGCCCTCGTCGAGCGGGTTCGGGCGGGGCTGCCCTACATCGGGTCGAGTGCGGGATCGGTCATCACCGGACCCAGCATCGAACCGGTCAGCCTGATGGACGACCCCACCGCCGCCCCCGAACTCGCCGACCACGCCGGACTCGGTCTGGTCGACACCGTGGTGATCCCCCACGCGGACGGCGCGCTCCCGCCCTACCCGCCCGAACTCATCGCACGGCTCGTGGAGACCTACGGGAGCACCTACCCGCTGACACTGGTGAACGATGATCAGGCGTTGCTCGTCGAGAACGAGACGGCACGCCTGATCAGTTCGCACTGACCTGGGTCCGAAAGTGACACGTTCTCGACACCGGTAGTGGCTACGATCGCTCATGGCTCGTTGGGCACTGCGCCCGACCGCCGATCCGACTTCCACGACCCCACGGGGATCTCTCCCCCACAGAGGACGGCCATGTGCATCCCGTTTCTCGATCGCATCCGCGATCGCCGCCGGTATCACCCCGATCTCCGCCTCGCGTCAGTGGTGCTGCCCCCGCGCCTCGTGGGACCGCTGACCCTGCCGGCGGTGCAGAGGATCGGGACACTGCTGCCAGGACTACGGGGAACGGAGACCCACGAACTCGACTCGGGCGCGACGGTGCGGGTCTTCCGTCCCCCAGGTGATCAGTCGTCGCCCTCGGCAGGCCTTGTATGGATCCACGGCGGTGGATACGTCGTCGGTTCTGCGGCGCAGGATGACGTGCTCTGCCGGGCTCTGGCGCGGAGCACCGGTGCGACCGTCGTGTCGGTCGACTATCGACTGGCGCCGCAACACCCATTCCCGGCGGCGCTCGACGACTGTCACGCGGCGCTCGGATGGCTGGCCGCTCAACCCGGTATCGACACCCGCCGGATCGCCGTCGGCGGCGCGAGCGCCGGCGGTGGGCTCGCAGCCGCGCTCGCGATCCGGGCCCGGGATGAGGGCCCCGTCGCCCCGGTACTGCAACTGCTCGCGTACCCGATGGTGGACGACCGGACCGACACCCGCGACCGGCGACACCGACTGTGGGACGCACGATCGAATCGGTTCGGCTGGACGAGCTACCTGGGCGGGGCCGACCCGTCCACGGCCTCTCCGGCCCGCCACCCTGATCTGGCCGGGGTCGCTCCGGCGTGGATCGGCGTCGGCACGGTGGATCTGTTCTTCGAGGAGGACAAGGCGTACGCGGATCGTCTGGAGCGAGCCGGAGTGCCCTGCGAGTTCCTCCCGGTTCCGGGCGCGTTCCACGGTTTCGACCTGGTCGTCACGCGCGCCGGGGTCAGTAAGGACTTCTTCCGGGCGCAGTGCGATGCACTACGGCAGGCCTTCGGCGAGTGACGGGGTCGTGACTCAGTCCGACAATCCGGCCACGCTGTACCCCGGATGTGACGCCGCCGGCGACCCGGCCCACTGATCACCACATGACTGGAACGGGCAGCTGGGAGACGGATCGATCACCACCAGGACGACACCGGTCGAGGTTCAGGGGTTCACCTCCTCGCAGTGAGGACCCGGAGTGACTCGTCGAGGGCGTCCGCGGCCCACGGATGTCCGAGCGGGTGAAGGGCAACGGTGGTCGCAACTTGAGTACGTTGCTTAACGGGCCCGCGACCGAGGTCAGGAGTCGGGCGCACACCGCCGCGTGGGCGGTCAGGTACGGATTCTGAGCGACTCGGTCCGCAACCGAGTTCTCACGCGGCCCCGGATCTACACCCAGTCGACCGACAGCGGCGACCTGCGTCCCCACCCGACGGTCTGCAACAACGGCTCGTCCAGCTCGAGGGCGGGGTGTCCCAGGCACAGGTACGCCAGGGGCCGGGCCCCGTCGGGCACGGGCACGCTGTCGGAGAGGTGGTCGGGGTCGACGAGGCTCACCCAGCCCATGCCCAGGCCCTCGGCCGTCACGGCCAGCCACAGCAGGGTGATGGCGGCGACCACGCTGTACTCGGTGGCCGCCGGGACGCTCGTGGTGCCCAGGACCGGCCCGGCGGGCGGCCTGTGGCTGACGACCAGCCCGACCGGTGCCTGGAGGATGCCCTCGAGGCGCAGGGAGTCGTAGAGCTCGCGTCGCCGGCCGTCGAATCGCTCGGATTCCGCGCGGCGCACGGTGCGGAATCCCTCGTGGACGGCCTCGCGCACGCCGCGGTCCTCGATCACGGTGACGTGCCAGGGCTGGCTCAGCCCGACACTCGGGGCCACGGCGAAGACCTCGAGGAGTCGCTCGATGGTCTCGCGCGGCACCGGGGTGGGGTGGAAGTGCCGGTGGTCGCGGCGGGTGGCGAGGATCCGCCACAGCGCCTCGCGGTCGGGAGCACCGCCTCCGCCTCCGCCTTCGTCGTCGTCGTCGTCGTTTCTCTCACCCCGTGGAGCGGCGGTCATGACCGCACGAACCGCGGACTCCACACCCGCCCCGACTCGGTGACGCGGGTCCCGGACGCGCCCACGATGAGCAGGCACTTCATGTCCACCGAGTCGCAGTCGAGCTCGGCGAGAGTGGTGATGGTCAGGGACTCCTCGGCCCGGCCCACGTCGCGGCCCACCACCACCGGGGTGGCCGGGTCGCGATGCCGGAGGAGGACGTCGCGGGCGTCGGCGACCTGGCGGGTGCGCGAGCGCGAGGCGGGGTTGTAGACCGCCAGGACCAGGTCCGCGGCGGCGATCGCGTCGAGACGACGGGAGATGACCTCCCAGGGCTTGAGCCGGTCGGACAGGCTCATCACGGCGAA